>NZ_CP059973.1:4547437-4850600 GCF_009193295.2 Bacteroides luhongzhouii
TAATCGGCAGATAAATCGAATGTCCAACGAGGAGCCAAACCTACCTCCACGCCTGCATTCACATTCAAAAACGCATCATACAGAACATTTGTCTTAATTGCTACTTTCTGTGCTCTCGCCATCGGACATAACGCCCCAGACAAGACTAACAACAGAAAAAAAGTCGTTCGTTTCATCTCAAGTGTGTATTATTCAGTTTAACTTTAAGTCTTTACTTATTTAACCCTCTGAATTCCCCACAAGTACATATAAAATGTACTAATAAAACTACATCGGACAATATCCCGGATGATAATATAATATACACAATATTTATGCTTCTCTCTATATAAGATTAAGAAAAACACCAAGCAATATAAAAAAATCAGCACCTCTTCATAAGAGGTATATTAATTTACGGGCAAAGTTACATAAATTCCTTAAAGAAACAATATAATATGACTTTTTTTTAATCATCTCCAAAAAAATCAAATAAGATAACTGCCATACACTCCTCCCCTTCTTTTTTTATAAGACCGCAAAAATTGCTTCATAAAAAGATGGCAGGCGAGAAAATTTTCTCGCCTGCCATCTTTTATTTCACCTGCTTTTCATTGCATTCTTCTCTCTCCTCTTTTTCCTTACGATACCTCATATATAGCCGTTTCCACCTGTCCAAAACCCTCTCTATTTCCTCCTCGTCAAGATAATCAAAACAGAGTTCCACAACTTTTAAGTAATTACCCAATGAGCAATCTAGCCCTTTTTTAACTCATTCAAAGGATCATGGCCGATCCCCAATGCCTTGTACACATTCTCATTTGTCAAATACGCGTGTTTAAGCAACTCACTAACGCCAGCTCCTAATGCAGCGTAATAGTTTTTTTCTTTTTTCATACTTATTTATTATTAAAATTGCACCTTAACGGTTAATTATTTTAACTTTCATCCTAACATATCAGGATAATACTTATTTTGTTTCTACTACATTTACACCATGTTTCAAACATGTACATGTATATGTTGCAAAGTAAATAATTTAATTTATAATAACAAATAATTATGCCAAACAATTACAAAATGTCCTATTTCATGCCTCCTATCGCCCCTATCAAAGACAAACAGGGACAAATACTCACTCCCCCCACACTTTTCCCCATCTGCGAAGCCTGCATTGAACAGGTTTTCCGAATGATTACCAGCAACGAGAACCTCAGACTCCTGACCGAGCAAGTACGCAACGCACCGGACATACGCATAGCAAAAACAAAACTTTTGCCCTATGTAACTCCCTGCGGCACCTTCTCCCGCCGCAGCAGCAAATGCCTCCTGTCCCCATCAGGGCTGGTGATAGTGGACCTGGACCATTTCCGTTCTTACCGGGAAACAGAAGAAATGCGCCGTGTGTTACATGACGACCCGCTCCTCCGTCCCGTACTCACGTTTATCAGTCCCAGCGGACTGGGTGTAAAGGCCTTTGTACCCACCCACCGTTTATCCACGGCAACTGGCTACAAACAAATCACAGAATGCATGAGTTGGGCAATGTGGTACGTAGAGACAGCATATAATACAGAAACATCTGTTTTTCCCGAAACAAAGACCAAAGTAGATTTCTCCGGCAAAGACCTCGTGAGATCCTGCTTTCTTAGCCACGACCCCGAAGCTTTATTCAGAAACATCTAACATAAGACAATAAGAAAAAATGAACAACATCGAATCACTACGCCGTCTCACCGAGACAGTTGAAACGGCAGGAGCAGACATCGCCCCTACTTACATCGAATACATACAACTGGCATTTGCCATCGCCACAGACTGCGGCGAAGCCGGGCGCAACTATTTCCACCGTCTCTGCTGCCTGTCTGCCAAGTACCAACGCGAACATACCGAACGGGTGTTCTCCAACGCACTCGCCACAAAACATGGTGACGTACATCTGGGCACGGCTTTCCACCTTGCCGGAATCGCAGGAGTCAAGCTCCATCAAGACGACATTATAAACAACCCGAAGGGTACAAAGGGTACAGAAGATTCAAGGGCAAATTTCTCCACACACACGTGCGCGCGTTATAAGGTAGACAATGACGGAAATACCGGAAAGGAGGAAAATACCCAAGAAGAGGAAAGAGAAGAAGAGGAACTTCTCTCGGGCAGTGAACCAAAGCAACAACTGCCCACCTTCCCCAAAGCCAATTGGCCCACACTCCTGCAACGTATCATTACCTATGGCAAAAGCGACGCCCTAAAAGATGTTATGCTTTTAGGAGCATTGACAGCCCTTGGCGCGACCATCGCCCCACACTTGCGCTGTTCCTATAGCGGCAAATTCCTGCATCCCTGCCTTCAGTATTTTGCCATCGCTCCTTCGGCTTCCGGCAAGAGCATCCTCTCTTACATCCGGCTGCTTGCCACTCCCATTCACGACGAAATCCGTGCGGAAGTGGCAGCAAAGATGAAAATCTACAAGAAAGAGAAAGCCGCCTACGAGGCATTGGGCAAAGAACGAGCGAAAGTGGACGCACCGCAAATGCCCGCCAACAAGATGTTCATCATTTCGGGTAACAACACCGGCACAGGCATCCTGCAAAATATTATGGACTCTGACGGAATAGGATTTATCTGCGAATCTGAAGCGGATACCCTCTCTACCGCCATCAACGCAGACCATGGACATTGGAGCGATACCCTCCGCAAAGCCTTCGACCACGACTGCCTGTCTTACAACCGCCGCACCGACCAGGAATACCGTGAAGTGAAGAAAAGCTACATCTCCCTCAACATTTCCGGCACACCGTCGCAAGTGAAATCCTTCATCCCCACCACGGAAGACGGAGCCTTCTCCCGGCAATTGTTCTACTACCTCTACGGCATCGACCAATGGATCAACCAATTTTTGGAAGACGACCTGGATCTCGAAGAGGTATTTACCAACCTCGGATTGGAATGGAAAAAAGAAGTGGAACAGATAAGAGCACATGGGATACACACGCTCTGCCTTACCGAGGAACAGAAAAAAGAGTTCAACGCCCAATTCTCCCACCTCTTCCAACGCTCGAGCATAGCCAACGGCAGGGAGATGTACAGCTCCATCGCCCGCCTGGCTGTCAATCTATGCCGCATCATGTCGATAGTAGCCCTGCTGCGTGCCCTCGAAAGCCCGCATCCCTACCAAGTGAAGAACGCTCCCGCCTCGGGACTGACTCCGGATAAGAACATTCCCGAAGATAACATCAAAGACAATATCATCACCCGTTGGAAGGTTGCCATCACCCCTGACGATTTCCACGCAGTGCTCCGTCTTGCGGAACCGCTCTACCGCCATGCCACACACATACTCTCTTTCCTTCCTTCCACGGAAATCAGCCGACGTTCCAATGCCGACCGCGACTTCCTCTTCTCGCAGTTGGGCGACCGTTTCACTCGTGCACAAATGATAGAGATAGCAGAAGCCATCGGAATTAAGAAAAATACCGCCATCACTTGGTTGAAACGACTGACGCAGCGAGGCATATTAGTCAAGGGAGATGCCAACGGAGTATATGAACGCGCATGTGCGCGTGTGTGAGTGAGCCCGGAAAAAGTGTACCCGCTGTACCCCCGCCGCAAATAAATAACGGTACAGCATTTTACGGATACTAAAGCGGCGCTTTAGAGAGCATAAAGCTAAGCTTTAGCCCCCTTAAAGCGCCGCTTTAAGGTTCTCCCAATGCATCCACAATCACCCTCACCTCCAAAGGCGTATATGAACGGCGCTCCGGTTGATAGCCCAGGTCGTACAACCGTTGCAGCAGTCCGGGACACCGCTCTATCCACTTTTTCATTTTTCGGTAAGCGGCAATATCAGTAAGTTCGGGAGAATAGAGTTGCGCCAGTTCCATGCGCCCGTAGGCACGTATTCTGAATTCGATCATAATGGATAAGAGTTTGATTTAATGTTACAAATATAGCAAAATAGTTGTACATACGCAAGGCTTTCCGGTTGAATAACCGACCCTAACTGCACATAACTGACAAGTAACGGGCATAAATGCATATAAGCGATTTTTCGGACTTCCGACATCCTATCTTTGTATCGTCGGAAGGGAAAAGAATCCCGGAGACACGATGTTTTAACCCTTTAATTTATTGTTTTATGATTCGTTACAAAATTTATCAGAACCAGCAGAAAAAAGGCTTGAATGCGGGTAAGTGGTTCGCCCGTGCAGTAAGCGACGAGACGTTTGATTTGGCAAAGCTTGCCGAACACATGTCGAAGCACAATTCACCGTATTCCGGTGGTGTCATCAAAGGTGTGCTTTCGGATATGGTAGATTGTATCAAGGAGTTGTTGCTGGACGGAAAGTGTGTGAAAATTGATGATCTTGCCATTTTTGGGGTAGGTATTCGCAGTAAGGCGGCTGATACGCTGGAAGAGTTCTCGTTGGAGAAGAATATTAGCGGCATGCGTCTGAAAGCTCGTGCCACCGGTAACTTATCAACTACCAACTTGAAACTCGACAGTCAGTTGAAACAGCAGGCTGAGTATCAGAAACCGGGCACTTCCGGAGGTGGTTCTGATCCGGATGATAACCCTGATCCGAAACCGGATGGAGGCGGCGAAGCACCTGACCCGGCTGCTTAAAAGGCTCACCACTGATTACACAGATTTCCACAGATTATAATTTAATTGGTAGTCATTAAAGTAGTCGATTATTTATTTCTGTGTGAATCTGTGTAGTAGTGTGCATAGTTGCGTAGTTTGCAGCTCTGTGACAAAAGAAAACTGTTATCCATTTATTTAAAACCTGTTATTGTATGAACAAATCATCCTCTTCCCGCTCCGTATGGAGCTTCATTATCAAAGTAATCATCACCGTTGCCACCGCTATCGGGGGCTTGATCGGAGTACAAAGTTGCATATAGATCTATGCGAACTATTACACTGATTATCATTCATTGCAGTGCCACGCCGGAAGGAAAATCCCTTTCGGCGGAGGCTTGCCGACAAGATCATATCCTGCACCGTGGTTTCCGTGATATTGGCTATCATTTTTACATTACTCGCGACGGGGAGATCCACCGGGGACGTGCGTTAGAAAAGGTCGGAGCACACTGCCGTAATCATAATAGCCATTCAATAGGTGTCTGTTATGAAGGTGGCTTGGATGCGGATGGCAAAACCAAGGATACTCGCACAATGGAACAACGGGGCTCGCTGCTTGCTTTATTGCGTGAATTACGACGGCAGTTTCCGAAAGCGTTGATTGTTGGACATCGTGACTTGAACCCAATGAAAGGGTGTCCATGCTTTGAGTGTGTGAAGGAATATCGGGATTTATAATTGACGTAGTAAAAAAAATATCAACGATCTTCACAGACCGTTGATATAGTGGGAAATTCACATCGGCTTTAACCTCCGATGTCAGGGCGTAGATCAGAAAGGCACCGTCGTGCTATTTCTGATCCACAATGTAGGGAATCATGCTTTTATAGCATGAAACTAGGGACCTACATTTTTCTTCATCTCAACATACGAAACACTCACGTGTTTATTACATCTCAACATTTTCAACATTTATTATATACCGTATTTTGTCTAACACTCATATACTAATTCATTTCATTTTACACCCATTTTTAATGATAGTCTCAATATATTTAATAGGACAGAAATGCACATCTTACACTTCGGTAGTAAAACAATTTTATAAGCAAAATGATTGATAAATAGCTTCTAATTCTTTAATTCTATTAGTTATCAGAAACTTATTTTCAAAAAGAGCTCGTGAATTTTCTCCGTACCATTCTCTTTTCTGCTCATCCTCTAGCAATTCACATATAGCTTTCAAAAATACTTCTTTCTCAAAAGGAAGTAATCTTCCATTATACCCATCCTCCACACAATCTCTATTCCCAACCACATCAGATGCAACTATTGCTTTCCCTAAAGACATAGCTTCAATTACTGCCAAAGGTAACCCTTCATATCGAGCTACAGTCAAATAAAACATTGAGTTCTTTACGTATTCCAATGTTTCCTTATGGCTAAGCCATGGAAACAATTCTATAACTTTATCCAAACCATATTCAGCAATCTTTGCTTTCATCCTATCAAGATCAGGTGAATAATAACCTACTCCCAATAAACAGAACCCCACCTCTGGATGTAAGGTATGAACCTCTTTCACTACTTCTACTAAAAAAATAGGATTCTTCTGATACGACGGTCTTCCTATATAACAAATATATTTATCCTGTCTCATTTTTTCTTCAATTCATTTATAGCATCAGGTACAGCATTATTCCATACAAAAGCCTTGTTTTTTTTATAATGCACCATATTCACTCCCATTATTTTTTCAGACTCTGAGCAAGCCAGAAGACAAGCATTAAATTTCGTGATACATTCAATAAACAAAAAGAAATTTCTTTTTACCACGGATTGTGCACTTAAAAAAGAAAAAGCATGAGGTGTATAAAAAGTTCTCGTATGAGTCAAGAATCCAGCTGCCCGCCCTACAATTCCACCTTTAGCGCTATGGCAATGAACCAAATCTGGACATTCTTTCTTTATTATCCTCACAGTCTGCACAATAGCTTTCAAATCATTCCATAAATTTAAATCTCGATAAAGTTTTATTCTATACTCCTTGATTTCTTTCCCATCTTTCTCTATCGGTTTGTTATTGTCCTTATCTCCATGAACAAGAACATATTCATAACCACTTTCTGCATATACAATAGAGTTTCGGATATAAATATCAAGTCCACCGATCATTTGACCAACATGTAAAATTTTCATAATTCTATTTCGAACTGTTTCTTATTTACAAATCGAGCCAAATATCGAAATGTATTTCTTGTAAATTTCATCATTAGAGAATTTCACTGCAAGCTTTTTGAACCCATTTTTCCCCATAGTTTTTCTTAGCTCATCATTTCCTAAAAGTTTCTCCAAAGCTTGTCGTAAAGCCACAACATCTAAAGCTGGTACAATAATACCATCTACTCCATCTTCTATATATTCAGGGAAACAACCTGTATTTGTTGCTATCACTGGCTTTTCATAATAGAACACACTCTGTACCGTTTGCGTACCTGTGGCATCTCTATAAGGTAATACTATTATTTTACTTCGTTGAATCAATCCTGCCAACTCATTATCAGGCACATATTTATTAACATGTTCAAAATTTGACGGCAGCGAATCTATTCCGAAAATTTGACTTATATCCCCTTTTCCAGCAATCATGAATT
This sequence comes from Bacteroides luhongzhouii, assembly GCF_009193295.2. NCBI lineage: Bacteria > Pseudomonadati > Bacteroidota > Bacteroidia > Bacteroidales > Bacteroidaceae > Bacteroides > Bacteroides luhongzhouii. The sequence continues at coordinate 4,554,656 of NZ_CP059973.1, forward strand.
TCACATTCTTCATCTGTTTTCCCGCTTCTACTAATATATCAAGACCTTTATAATATTCTATTCTACCGAAGAATAACACATCTATGTCTAAAATCTTATTTTCATTTTTAGGATATACTAAATTCTCTATTAAACCCAAATAATTCACTGCTATTTTTTCTTCATCCTTTATCAGCCCAAGTCGCAGTATATCATTTTTCATAAAATGACATGATACAATTATTTTTGCGCTATATTTAAAATAATCTTTGTATTGAGCCTTCAAAAGATAAGCATCCAATTGTCTAACCCCCGAATGAAGAATATGATCATGAACAAAAGAAATAATCTTTTCATGGTCTACTATTCTATAGATAAATCTGTTCACTGGATGCGGACTATGAATGAAACACACATCAAAATCGAGAGAATGAACATACTTATAAATACAATAGTATGACAATGGATTAACGAAATCTAAAGGTTTTTTTCTATCAAAAGGGATGTTGCATATATTCTTCGTTCCTAATAGTTCATACCCAATATTTTTATTAGTCACAACAAATACTTCATGCTCTTTTGAAAAGAATCTTGTTAGCAAGAAGAAATTATCCCCCATTGCACCATTAACAGAAAAAGAAACAACAAGTATTCTCATCACTACTACAAATCTTTTTATTATTTATTCAATCTTGAGTAACAATTTTATCAATCCTTTTGGGATTATGCTCTTTAGCATATTGCTTAACCTAAAGCGTAATACCGCCTTCCAATAATAACAATAAGCCTCCCACCTTCCATATCCATTTGTCTTATGAATCTGCAGTACTTCCTTCTTCGATTCTATAAAATGTGAGAAACTGGCACCTGCATCAATCCTCACTCTCGAAACATAATATTTCAAATAACAAAACTGCTCCCCTGCAAGATAATTTGAAAGTAGGAAATCATAATCAGACGCAAGTTTATATTTAAGAGAATACTTTTTCTCCTTCATCAAATCAGTTCGAATGAACACACTTTGATGTGAAAAAGCCATCATATAACGCATACTTTTCAATCCCAAAGCTCTCATTGGTCTTTCTCCTATACCATAACGGAGAATCGTATCACCATAATAAGCAGCATATTTTTTATGAGTTTTTGCAACAAAAGCGAAACGCTCTACTACCTTATTATCAACAAACTCATCATCTGCATTCATAAAAAGAACCCACTCGCCAGTGGCTTTATCAATAGCTTTATTCATAGCATCATATATGCCATTATCTGGCTCTGATAACCAAAAAGCTATCCTACTTTCATATTTCTTTATAATAGCCAAAGTACCATCTGTACTTTTTCCATCTATAATTATATATTCTATATTTTCATAAGTCTGACTAAGTACAGACAATATAGTTCTTTGTATGGCAGAAACAGCATTATAGCAAACTGTTATAACTGAGACACGAGGAAGGTTATTGTTCATATCTGAGAATGCGAAATCTTACTTTTTCTTTTTATACATCTTATATGCCTCTTTCAGCATATCCTCATCACTATACTGTGGATGCCAATCTAGATCTTTTTCAGTTTCCTGAATATCCAAAATATACTCTTCATCCGCAATCATGAACTGTTCGGGATACATTAATGTAAAACCATATTTATCCAATAATCCTAATACTAACTTTACGAGTTTGCCAGACGTTGGAATTACTACAGAATGTTTATTTGCCGACGTAATAACCCTCTGTAATAGTGTACGAATATCAGGCGGATTCTTAGAGCCTAAGTTATATTCTTTGTTAGGTAGTCCTTTGTTTATAGCACAAAGAATAGCGCTAACGCAATCAAAGACTGAAATCATTTGGTAATGATTCTTGCCATTACCAATTGTAGGTACTGGTAAATTCATATCAATTAGCTTAAATAACTTCACCAAAATACCTAAGCGACCTGGCCCATTAATCATACGAGGACGAAAAATAGTAATATCCATACCTTTTTGTCGATACTCCCGACATATTTCTTCACATACCTTTTTACTTTGTCCATAAGGGCCAAAAGGATTTTGCGGATGTTTTATATCCACTGGAAGATATTGCGGCTTACCATACGTCATATCAGTAGTAAACATCAAATAGCGCATACAATTCTTTTCTTCCATTACTTCTAGAATATTTTTAGTTCCAACATAATTAGTATTATAAAAATATTCTTCACGATTTTTGGGAACTCTAGTGTGATACTGATTCGCAGCTAAATTAATTACCAAATCATCAGGCATTATATCAATCTTGCTTATAGCAGACTTATTACGAATGTCTACATTTATAAACTCAGCCTTCTTATTAATACATTCATCAAGTACAGAAAGGATATCACAAACTACCACATTCTCTCCACGCTCAATCAATGCATTACTTAAGTAACGTCCAACGAAACCATTTCCTCCAAAAATATAATACTTCATTACTATTTTAGCTTCTTGAAATTAAATACACACCAATACAAATAATTACAATGCCAACAATTCGAATAACAGAAAGTGATTCACCAAAAAAGTAATACCCCACCACTGCCGCTACAACATATCCTATGCTTAAGAATGGATAAGCAAAGCTAACTTCTACTTTTGAGAGAACTGCCATCCAAAGAAGAATACTAAGTGCATAACAAATCATAGCTCCCCAAAGCCAAATATTTGTTACCATAACACCTAAATTTGTAATCATATTACTCATTCCTGTTTCCCCCACAAGCAACATACCTTTACGAATGCATAGCTGCGCAGTACAATTCAGTAAAACACTGACTAAAATCAGTATGATATTCATATTGTTACAATATATAAATTATATAAATTTGTTTTAGTAAATTTCAACAATAGACATTATTAGACATAAACCTCAATTAATAAGACAATATTATTATTCATTGTATCATTATACCTCTATCCGCAAACTCCAACATTTCCTTGTCTCCACGACTGTCCCCATAGGCATATAAAAAATAATTTTTTCTATCAGGTTCTATTTCCAATAAACGATTTACTTTCTCGGGACCATAACAATTTTTCGTTAAGAAACGCCCAGTCAATTTTCCATCAAGATCAACTTCAACTTTAGTTCCTATAGTAGCAGTTACTCCTAAATGCGAACAACAAAATGGTCGAACCCAATCATCTATGCTAGCACTTATCACATACACTTTATCACCATTTTTCAAATGATCCTTTAATTTATCAACAGTCGATTCACACTCTATTTTTTTCACTTCATCAGCAAAAATTTCCCCCCACCGTTGGAATTCCTTATAATTCATACCACCAAAAAAGTATGAGAAAAGAGCTTGCTTGACCTTCCAATTAGGATACAACCTTAACTTAAATGCTATTAATAAAGGGGAATACAACAAGAATCCCATCATAAAAGCCCAATACCCTCTTGTAAAAAGAATGAAATACAGTAAAGTGTCTTTAGTTGTAATTGTACCATCAAAATCAAATACGGCAATAGTTTTTTTTCCTTTTGGCATACTCATCACAAATAGATTAGAACAAAAAAAGTTAAAAGCCAGCCAAGGATAGACAATTGAATAAACCGATCATACATTAGAATTTTGGTAGGACTACCACTTTTCACATCCACAATTGTTAGTTGCATATAACGTAATAATCCAATTAATACAAATATTGATGTTACATACAAATAAGAGGTATGCATTCGTTCCTGTACTTCGGGTGATACCGTATACATAATATAACATACCATTGTAACAGCCGACACTATTGTAATTGCCTGATTCATAAACTGCAAGTTATATCGATTAATATTGCAACGAACCTTTACCCCACTTTCCTCATACATAACAACGTCATCTCTACGTTTAGCAAAAGCAAGAAATAAAGCGAGAAGAAATGTCATCAACACAATCCATTGAGAAATCCAAATGCTAGTAGCAATCCCACCTACCCATATACGCAATACAAAACCTACTGCTATAATGAACACATCTATCAACGCAACTCGTTTCAATTTAATACAATAAGCAATATTCATTATAAAATAAAACATGATAATACTTATCACTTTCCAAGCAATCTCATCAGTAAGCAAAAGACATATTACTATAGAAAGAGTAAACATCACCATCATTAGTATATATCCAACAAACACTGATACTCTTCCACTTGCTATAGGGCGTAGCCTTTTCTTGGGATGTAATCGATCTGACTCACGATCATAAATATCATTAAAACAATAAATACTACTAGCTATAAAGCAATAGGCAAAAAAAACTTTTAGAGATGTAAACATATAAGACAAGTCCATAATATGTCCTCCAAAAAATAACGGCAAGAATATAAATAAATTCTTTAGCCATTGCTGTGGTCTAATTAGCCTCAATAAATTCATAAATAGAACATACATATAGTATAAAATTATTTAATCAAAAACTTGGTAACCCATCCCTTCCTTGTTTTATCCAACTCTTCTCTATTAACATATATTGGAATACTTTTTTGAAAAGGAATTTCTTTATAATCTATCGTATCTTCTCCAATTTCCGTTGGATCATACTTTATGATTTCATCTTTAAAAACTTTATAATTGAAACTCCAATTTTTACTTCTAAAGTATTGCGGACTCGTTTGCTGTATAGCTTTTACATAGTATTCTGTCACACATTTATTAATAATTGAATATCCTAGAGAAATCGTCATAGCCATACTTACATTTAGTACAAGTAATATATACACTAATCGTCTCAACCACTTCCCAATATTATATTTAAATCCTGCATATTCAGTATATAATAGAATCACAATAGGGAGGATATAGAAAAAAGGCACATACCTATATGAACTTCCCATTGGAAGTATCAGCAAAGATGATAATAACACACCTATAAAAATACAAGTATTCTTATACATTGAACTCCTTTTAGATATAGCATACAATATAAAAGAAAGTAATAAAATATCTACAAATACAATTCCACCTCCCCCTATTCTAGCACCAGGAGAACCGGCACTCATTATATTATTCTCTGTTACAATATATGGTGGAATGTATTTTCCATCAAGGATATTACTAGGACGAGAAGTATAGCTATATAATATTTGTATAACACGGTTCTTCTTTTGCAAAAATAGCGGTTGAGCACCATCATTAAGATATTCAGTATCCTTGTCTCCAATTCCAAGAGGATAAATAGGATTACAATGATCAATGGTATTAGTAATATATGGATTAAAACCTGAAGTTAGAATAGTAAGGACTACCGCCCCAACGGCTACAGCTATAACCCTATTCATTAATCTATATTTTTTTTGTACAAAAAGAAATATCAAAAAAATCAAAGTAAAAAATCCAACCCAAAATAACATATTAAATTTGGTACTTCCAGCTAAAATGATTGCGGCACTCATTAATAAATAATCTAAAATAGCTTTTCTACTGTAAATTCCATATAAAGCGACAATAAGCCAAACAACAGTAAAGTACCCACATAAATCTATATAATATGAAAACACTTGTGTTGCAAAAATGGGAGGTAAAGCTAAACAAAGAGTATAAAATATTTTTTTTCTGAAATTTAATGTCTTCTCCCCAACACTCCTACCAAGAAAATCACAAATAAGAAAAAGAGAAGACAGTCCTAGTAACCAAGAGACAGCCTTTCCTGATTCTAAATTTCCTGTCATAGCCACAATTGTTGCCGAAACAGTCTCCATTCCTTTACAATAATGATCTATCCATATATTCATTTCCCAGTTATCTGATATTATTGTATTGTGACTATCATAAACAGGATTCCATCCATGAGACAAAGCGTAAATCATAGGTTGATGATAAGCTTGTCCGTCATAACTGCCGTCAGGAATGATAGCTGATAGTAAGATTACGAACAACATCAAAAGTAAGCTAATACTCACATCTTTGATTATATTCTTCCTAAAACAATGCAGGATAACAACACTTAATATAAACGCAACAGGAAAATGAATAGCACTGATATGCCAACCTATCAGCCAAGCTATCCCAGACAAAAGCAAAGTATTAAGTATTGTAAAGATTTGAATATATCCAATATTACACACTTTCATTATTTTTTATTTTTGTATCTACATTAATACGTTGATAGTTCAAAAAATTTAAGATAAATAGATAAGTAATAGGTAAATCCACAAAGTTCTCATTGCACTCTATTAAAATAAATATAAATAAAACAAGAATTGTTGGAACGCCTAACTGCATCCGTTTAATACCTCTATAAGCAAAACAAAGAAATATCAGTAACCATAGCAACCCTAATGACGCAGAGTTATTTACTAAGCCAATACATCCTCCTGTATTTCCGTAATTTCGATTCGCAAAATTTTTTGTAGCAATGCCATACCCCCAAATTGGTTGTTCTAATGTCATTTCACTCTGAGTTATTAAATCACGAGCACGAGTTACTTTAGATATATGTTCTTCTCCCACATCATTTTCTCCTATTTTTTGGGCAATTATTGGCGAATTTATCGCTATAACAAATAATCCCAATAATAACAACACAACAATTGGTCCCAAACTCCTATGTACCCTTACATATTTTGAGAAAAAAATAATCAATGAAATTATGCCTAAAAAAGCAATATAGGCCATTGTAGACAGAGTTGTAAGAAGTGTGATTACAATAACCAACATTTGCCATTTTTCTTTCCTTTTCAATATTCCTTCTTTTATCTCCGGAATGAAAAAAATAAGAGCAAAATTCAAGAAATATTGATATGCACCCGGTTCATGAAATAATCCAGCATTCCGATGAAATAAAAAGTTCCATCCTACACAGTGAAAAAAGAATTCCATATATTGCCCTTCAGCTCCGGGTCTATTGACTATTTGAGGAGTAAACAATTCCAATTCAATTCCCCCAAAAACAATCAAACTAATTATAGATAAAACCGTTAAAACATTTAAATATATTTTTTTAAAGACATAAAATGGATAACGACAAATTATAACAAAAGAAAATATCAAATTAAACAGCCAAGACACCCAGCTATGATTCAATACATCTGTATGTATAATAAACCTATTTACAAAAATTATTCCTCCATATATCAAACAATATACGAACCCTAAAGTATGCAGACGATGTTTATTGACAGCATGCTTATCATAATAAAGGTAAAATAGTGAAGTTAACAACATTACAATAAATGCTGGAACATATGACTTATGAGCAAATGAATATGATCCGGACCCTAATATTATGACTAAAACTCCCCAATAATCGACTATTTTTTTACGGTTAATTCGCATCACTCATATAAATATATTACCCCCATTTATCATCCCCAATATTAATAAACACTTTCTAATTAGAATATAATAAACTAATTATTAGTAAACATGAAGAAATCATCTATCAAAAAAAGAAAATACTAGACTTTATTTTTACTAAAAAAATATTGTTGTCTCATTTTTATAAGATCCCTATTATTGCATCTTTTACTCATCCACGGATAATTATGACAATTCTTAATTACTTTTTTTGCGTATTCATCCGTAGTCATTATAAATTTAGCTGGAACTCCTCCCCATACTTCCCCGGCTGGAATATCCCTAGTAACTATACTACCTGCAGCAACTATAGAGTTTGCACCAACAGAGGTATTAGGTAAAAGTATTGAATATGCCCCTACAAAACAGTTCTCAAAAAGTTCAATACTACCGACCTTATCCACTTCAGATAATGAAATCCCCAAATATTGTGCTATATTAAAACAACTTACATCATGAGTTATAAACCTTACATTTGCAGCACAAATTACATTATCATGAATACTAACTAAATATGGTTCTGGTATACTACACGAATATAACTGTACATTTCTACCAAGATAATAAAACTTACTCCTCATAAGTTCAGCAGCCCTATGTGGACCTACCATTTTAAACAAAATCTTAAAATAAAAATTCTGTATTTTTTGCCAAAACATATATTCGTTTATTTATAATAAGTATCTTTTGATCGTTGACTCATAAGACCAAAATCTTATATTGTTAATTATTATATTTCAGGCAGATGTAACTTCTAACCTTTCTATTTCCACAATATCTCCTAGTATTCCCATCTCACATCCTTTTTCAAGACACCGTTATCTTTCACTACTACAAACTCCTTATCTATATTACGGCTGATAACTGAGTTAGCAGCTACAACCACATTATCCGAGATACTTACTCCTTTAAGAATAACACTTCTACACCCTATCCATACGTGGTTTCCTACATTAATTGGTTTGGAAGGATTTAATATTCTGCTATCAGCCGTCGAAATCACTGAATGCCAATCCGTATCCATGATAAGTAAATCCCATGAGAGGAGACATTCATCTCCAAATGTAATGCGATTAGTACAAAGTATAACAGAACGACCTGTAACAATAAAATCTCGTCCAAGAATCATCACAGCCTTTTCCCCTACCTCTAAGCACCCCCCTGACCAATTGAAGCTCTACCATACACATATAATGTACCTGATATATTCCATTTCGTAAGACAGTTCTTTTTATCAAGAAATCCCAAACCAGACTTCCCTATTTGAAGAGTACCTGTTTTTAGTGGACAATTAAAAACCATTTTTCCCTTTCGAGCATTCTTTATACTTATCTTTCCAAATATAAGAATAGGAAAACGTACTGCCTTTTTAAATGGAAAAGTGATGAAATTAAGATATATAGTAGAAAATAAATTCAACTCCCTTATTCCTGTTATAATACATTTAATAGATCTCATTATAAATTAGAAATTCATATTAAAACACTAGTAAAACGGTACATATTCCCCAGTCATTTCATATTTCAAATCCTTATTCCGTTCACCTATTTTCTTGGCTGGAATACCTGCGACAATACTATAAGGCTCTACAGACTTCGTGACCACAGCACCCGCTGCCACTACTGCTCCTTCCCCAATCTCCACACTATGAAGAATCAAAGCATTAGGACCTATCCAAACGCGATTACCTATTTTAACAGGAGTCTTTTTCTGTGTATCACAACGAAAAAATGAATCCCGATGATCGTGCTGTTCAGTCCAAATAGACACATTAGAAGATAAATTTACGTTTTCACCTATTTCAATACCATTTCGCCCGTCTAATACAGCTTTATCACCAATAATACTTCCACCACCTATTCTTATTTTATATGGCTCACGCATTTCAGCTCCATAATACACTACAACTTTCGGTGCCATATCTACACAATATACATGACGATAAATAAAATAACGTAAATGATGTGATGGAACTCGTGATACTCGATAATCATAGTAACGCATAAATCCACCCATGTAACGTTTCAACCAATAAAGAAAAGAATATTTTTTCTTTATCACATCATTTTGACTATCCCCTCCTCCTAACTTATATTGTCTTTTTACCTTATACAACAGAAATGTAAACAATGATGTCAATATAACAAAAGTAGTATTACATGTCAACAAGACAACCAACAACTGAAATAACAATAAATAAATCATATGTTCACTATTTTAACGATTCATCTAAGAATACAAATCTCTAATCTCATATTAAAGTTAATATATTATTGATTTTTTCAGGAACTGTCCGAGTACTATATTTTCAACAAAACAATAGTATAAAAAATCTCAAATATCTATCGAGTTTTATTAAACATCATATATTGCGTCCTATCTATTTCAGGCCTTATAATCCCTCCAATATCCCCCGAAGCATACAGAAGCGCTAAATGCTTATTTGTATATATTTACTCCAAAAAGTATCAAATTCCCACTTTTCAAAAGCATGACATCCGAATGGCAATTTTCCATTCAAAGCATATAAATAAGATGGATTCACTTCTAAAGAAAATAAAGAAGCTTCTGTACATGATGGCAAATTTACTTTTACTCCCCACGCATGTAATGCCCATTCACTAAAATAGATATCTTCATTTACTATACCCGATTTAATAAAATAATTCAATGTATTCCTGACTCCTAGTGTCTTTAAAAATATTATATAAGCAACAAAAGGAAACAAATAAAATTTCTTCCAGCCCCCTCTTAACTTTTCTGCTGAATATATTTTCCATAAATAACCCGGAGTTAAATAAGGGAGCCATTTCCATCTCTCAAGCAACTTTATACAATATTGTATTCTACGTAAAGAAAAACCTCCATTACCTACACCTAACATTTCCTTACTATACATGGGAAATTCTCCTTGAAGAGATATATTCATAAATAAAGGACTACCAATATAATCATATCCTTTTTCGCACCACATTTGCAATTCATCCCGGAAAACCCATGCGTCTAACTGATATATAAGCATATAGTCATAGTTATGGAATGCTAAATAAAAATTAATATTGCAACACAACTCATTATAGCCTGCTATAGAAGTAAAAAAACAGCGATCAAAATATTCAACATGAATTTTTTTAGAATATTCTTTTGCTATTTTCATATAAGCAGCTAAGTCTAATTCTTCATAAGTTAATAGACACAAGTCGTATTTTTTGAGAATTTTTACACACTGTTTAAAAGAAGCCAACTCTACTACTTTCGGATCAGCTTTATATACAGGAATAACAACAATGCAACTTTTCATTTCTTTATCAGGCCTCTAATAAACTTAATCCCCTTTTCACCTATTGTACTTTTTATCCCCTCTTTAATTTGATGTTTCATAGAAGCTACATTCGCCATTATCTTCAAAGCTTCATTCTCATCAATATCCCGAGTAAAAACTTCAAAAACACAAGAATTATTAATAACCGGATTGACAAAAGCTTCCATATTTGCTAAAAAAGTCTCCTTAGTATTTGCTGTAAGATAATCCATGCCTAAATTACGAGCATAATCACGAACAAGTGTAGATGACTGATTACCATAATGTCCAGCTGCTGCAATATATTGATTTACATCCTCTTCAAATATATGACCAGGATTCAGATGATGAGTAAATTCACACCCCTTACCGTTATTCACTAAAAGAATACGCAAATTATTCCCTAAATGTCTATTGCCCAGCGCATTCATATCATAAAAGAAGGCTAAATCACCTATAACACAAAAATGAAGCTTGTTCGGATTAACCAGCGATGCTCCTAACAAAGAAGATAATATACCATCAGTACCAAATCCACCGACATTACTTGCTGACTGGATTGAGTTTGATACCTCAAAAAAATTCCATGAACGAAGTGAAGTCAGAATACCAAAATGAATAATTGAAGATTCCGGTAGTTTAGGTGCCAAAGTTTTTGCCATCCATACATTGGAAAGAGGAAGTTCTGATAATTCATCATACATTTTGTTATAATCCGCCCGGCATTCTTGTATAAAAGAAATACCCGGGCAACAATCTTTGTTTGCGTAGGATTCAAAAAAATGCTTATCACTCATTTCAAAAAGATAAGTAAGCTTACCATAACGATCACGCAATTGTCCATCCTCATTTACACGCCAGACTTCTTTTGCACAAGTTCCCATATTGAAATGATCACCTGAAATTTCACCTAAATGGATCAGTAAATGAATATTATCTAAACATTTAGCTCCTTTCAAGGAAAGTAATGCATCCAACTGTCGAAAATGCCCTTTATAACCACTTGTATGATCACAAAAAACGACTGCATTGTGATTTTCGCAGAAACGATCAATACTCATTGTTACATCTTCAGTAAACGCTCGATGGGAACCTATAAATATAGCTATCCGACCCTGCGGCAATGTAGGTAATTCATCATCATATGAGATACGTTTTACCACCTTAACAGGAGGTAAACAAGTCACTGAAAGATCACGACTATACACCGTTTCCAAATTTATATGCGCAGGCCCTCCACCGTGAAGTGTCAAAGCCGAAATAGCTTGGTTGATTTTCAGCGCAGCACTATCAGCATCTTTATCATCACGAACTGTAGGTATATAAGTACTAAACGTTAAAATATCATTCGGATGTACACTACGATCGGTTACTTGATCATATAGATTGCCCAAACGACGTAAATCCTGAGTTCCTGTTACTACCAGAATAGGCAATTTACGATAGTATGCTTCTGTTAATCCAGGCATATAATTACGAGCTGCTGTTGCTCCTGTACAAGTAATCATAACGGTTTCACCCGATTCTTCTGCCATACCGCAAGCCATATAGGCCGCAGAACGTTCATCTACCGATGAATACATTTCAAAACTTCCATCATACATTAATGAAGCATTCAACATCATATTTGTGCCACCTGGCGAAGTAATAACCCGCTTTATATGATGTTCTTTAAGTAGCTTAACAAGAATCTGTATCCCTTTTTCACTTGAATAATGAGTATTCATCTTTGTACTTTATGTTATTTATAAAACTTTCAAAAATATCATTCGAATGAAGAGTCAACTCTTCTTCCTTTCTTCAATTTTCCTATCTTTTCTACAAATAGTGATTTAAAATTTTCTACAAACAAAGCTATAAAAGAACCTATAACAAATATCAATAATGCTATAACCAACAAAGCAACATAGCCATGCTCTTCATATAAAGTCCTGATATAAGTAACCCTATAATAGATAAAAATAGATGTCGTATGCAAAAGAAATACACCAAATACCCCTTTAGCCAATTTATTAATCAATAAACTTTGAACCTGTATAATAGAAAAAGAAAGAAATAATCCAACAGCAGATAAGAGTACAAATGGATTATTATAACCAAAATACTTCTGAGACAAACTTTCTCGCCAAGGAACAAAATGAGTCAATAATAAAAAGCCTATAACTAAAGGAATCACACACAACAGCCACAGTATATAGCCATGTGATGCCCATTTTTTGTAAAAAGGATACGAACTGCAATATCTCAAATAACGTCCTATTACATATAAATAAACAAAATTTATAGCATTATATCCATTAGTATTCAATACCCCCACACAATATCCAAACAGAACATTAAAAACAGTCAATAAAATAATGAATTTGCCCAATGTCCTTATATCTACATTTTCAAGTGCACGTTCTACTAATGGAATCATAAGCAAAAACATAATAAAAGCCGTGACAAACCAATTATTAAGAAAATTACAGCTAAAAAACAATTCATGCCAACTGAACGGATACCCGAATACAAAAATGCACAACAAATTTGCTATTAGACAATATATCACGCAATCAACAATAAGCCGAACTATTTGTAACCATATTCTTTTTACACCAAACCAACCACTGATCAACAAAAACAAATTCACGCCGCATACAGCTAAACTGTTGATTACCAAATCAATACCACCACCTAAGACGTCTTCATTTATATTAAAAGGATGGGTATATCCACAAGTTTGTGCACTTCTAATAACTAAATGGTGACAGATAATCAAAAACATAGCTACCAGTCTCAATAATTCAAAATTCGACTTTCTTAAATCATTGTGCCTAAGTATTCTCTCCTTATTCTTCATAAAATCAACATAAACAAAGTATCAATCAAACGAATAACGCTTATCATAATCATCAACAGTTAAGTTCCCTAATCCTCCAGTCATAAATATTGTGTCCCCCACAATTGTACGTCCCATATCACTCACTAAAAGCACTGCCATTTGAGCAATTTCTTCAGGCATTACATAACGTTTTATGGGACTAGATTCTAAAGATATATCAGATTTCTCTTTTAGTTTCAGCATTGGAGTCATAGTAGGCCCAGGAGCTATACTATTCACTGTAATGTCATATGTAGACAAAGATTTGGCAAGTCCCATAGTAAGCGCCCTTATCCCCCATTTGCTTAAAATATAAGGAGAATTAGCAGGACGGAGACACGAAGATGAAGATATATTAAGAATATTCCCCTGAATCTTATTATCAATCATATATTTACCAACAAATTGAGATAAAAAAAACGTCCCCTTCAAATTTGTATCTATTACCTTATCAAAATCTTCTTCAGTGACATATGGCATAGATGTACTTTCTATTCCAGCATTATTTACTAATATATCTATCTTTTTCCCTTGCAAAGAATGTACAATATTTTCCCAACATGATTCAAAAGTATTTATTTCTATATTATTCATTTTACATGCATAAACCCTACCTGCAAACTTTCCATCTTCAAGCAATTCCTCTAGTTTTTCTTGCAGCGTTAATTGAGTTCTTCCTGTTATTATTACAGATGCTCCTGCTTGTAAAAAAGCTCTAGCAATAGCAAATCCAATACCACTAGTTCCACCGGTAATCAACGCGCATCTTCCTTCAAGCAAATGATTAGCTGTTAAAGTTATAATATTTGCAGTAACATGATTAACTGGAATTCCATTGAATATGAAAGTAAATAAACGCTTACAGTATGTTTTTAATCCCATAAAATTATAACTAATTTTCAATCGCACTTTTTAAAAAACTAACGCATTGTTCTTGGTCACTAAGAATCTTCTCATTTATCTCAGAAAAGGAAATTGGACGATATAATTTTAAATCTTGATTATCATATATACGCCACATCAACCCATAATGCTCAAGAACATCATAAATACGCGAGTTTTGAGATTTCTCGTCTGCATCTTGAAAACGTTTCAAAGCGATAAAGTCTTTCTGCAAATTGATAGAAAGTGCTATCGCATGAAAAGAATCAGTACAAATGAAAGAAGCATAAGACAGCAAACGAACAAATTCCTTAGGTCCGGCAGCATTGTATATTTGTGCATGAGGTAATTGCATATGTTTATTTTCCAAAGACGGAATAAGAATCACTTTTTCTATACCTAAGTGCTGTTTTATATCCTCCACTTGCTGCTGATACGAAAGATTATTCCCCACAAAATAGCACAAAATAAAACGAGACGGTATTTCAATCTCAATATCAGCCGTCATTGCAAAATCCAGCCATTGAGTAGATGAAAGCAAAAAAGTCGGGTCAGACACTTGAACAATATCAGTTCTTTCCAATAATTCACTGATAATGGGAACAGCAGTAGTTTCACGCACACCAATATGGCTAAATTTTGCAAGCAACTCCTTTACAATTGATTTATACGCTTGAGGAAAATCACTCGTACCCATACTTGAAGCATAAGCAATCCTTTTGACATCTCCTGCAAAATCTAAAAAATAGAAAGGAGCAAAACCATTATAACAATTCCAAATTTGATCGCTACCAGTAACAAATGCCTGCGTTTCTTGAAGCAAACATTTATACTGTCCATAAGTCTTAATTTTTTGATGACAATAATTCTTTTTATTAAACTGACGTATTTTTTTCTGCTTCTTTGAGAAATATTCCCCTTTGATTATCTGTGAAAATAAAATTCGATTAAGCTTTAGCCATTTATAGATTCGTCCCCCAAAAGTAAAATCATCAGGTGTAAAACAATGAAGTATTGATACATTATACCCCATTTCACTAAGCTTCATATGTAATGCATAAGACTGCAAACTTGTACCAAAATTGCCAGTACCAAGCCAAGTAACGATACAAACTTTCATCTATTATTCCTTACTATAAATATGATATAACTTATTCCTTATAAAGCCTATCACCTGTACACGTTCAGACTTCTGCATACCTATATAAAACATAGATACTACTAGTGATAAAGTACTCACAACTCCCACAGATATCAAACGTAAAAATCCTTCATCCATAATATTAATTAGTATTATCGGCAATATAAATGATAATACTGTAACGAAAACGATGCGCCCTATCACCTGCTTCAAGAAAATCTTAATAGGAAAACCGATTTGTTTATTCATAAGAATAAGACGTACATAAACAAGACAAGTGTAAATTACGATATATGTTACATAAGCCGAATATGCAGGCCATCCCAAATAAAATAAAAAATATGAAATTGGAAATACAAGTGCTCCTATTAAACTCATATATATATAGTATCTCCGAATATGACCTATGGCTTGGGCAAGAATTGTTAAAGGAGCCCCCGGAAGATCCACTAATATTCCCAACATCGTTAGCTGCCAAAACACAACTGTTTGATCCGGAAATTCTTTCAACCACAAATGAAGTATATAATTTGCCTCTAATACAAATGGTATGAAAAAAAAAAGCATTAAACAATATGAGTACTTAGCTCCTTGACGTACCGTAGAAAAACAAATATCAAGATTATTATCTGCATAAGTTTTAATAATCTGGGGATTAAGCGCAGTAGTAAAATTATTAACAAATTGTCGAACTGCATTACCAGCCTGATTAGCGATTCCACGAGCTGTATTAATAGTTATTCCAAAAAAAAGATTAGATAGAATATCCACCCCATTCGTATTAAACAAATAAGCTCCTGTCCCTAAGAAATTCCACCCTGCAAAACCTAACATATTCTTCAACAATGATTTGTTCAACACAAATACATATCTACACTCTGTGAATTTATGTGTGCAATACCAACCATAGATCAGACGTATCAATAATGAAACCAAGGCAAGAAGAAATGCATAAAAAATCAATTTATCAATAGGTGATATAAACAATAAATAAACAACACCTAATTTCAATGATGCTTCTAATAAAGATATATATGCAAACACATCCATCTTTTCATAGGCTACAATTAAAGCATTATATGGTAAACTAATTAGATTGACAACAAATGTTAATAACGAAAACTGCATAACCCAATTTGCAGCATACAGTCTATCCGACGGAATATTCAATCGATAATTTAGAAACCATACACCTACTAATTCTACCAACAGAACTATTATAAGGGAAATTATTATTTGTATATTAAGGCTCATAGAAAAGACTGTACGTAACCTTTCCATATTATGGCATCCTAATTCAAATGTGATATAACGTGTAATAGAATTTGATAATGATGCAGAAAAAACAGAAAACATTACAACAAATCCTCCAACCACATTATAAATACCATAATCTTCTATTCCCAATACATCTAAAATTACTCTTGATGTATATAAACCGACACACATAACTATAATTGTGCGCACATATAATAATAGCGTATTTTTAACTAATCGTTTACTGTTATGATTTTCCATAAATTGATCATAAACATATATTATATTATCCTAAATACCTCTAGTCTGATATAACCAATATTCCATCTTAATATGCATTCTTCTCCCCCACAATCACATTCGCCACAGTCTTATAAATGATATATATATCAAGCAACATTGTCCAATGTTCCATATACCAGATATCAGCCTTAACGCGTTCCTCCATCTGTGATAGTTCCCTCGTTTCACCACGGAAACCATGCGTTTGAGCCCAACCGGTTACTCCAGGTTTTATAAAGTGCCGCACCATATATTTATCAATCAACCGGGCATAAGTCTCCGTATGAGCCAACATGTGAGGACGGGGACCTACTATCGACATATCACCCTTAAACACATTGATAAACTGGGGAAGTTCGTCTATATTAGAACGACGAAGAAAGTTCCCAAATCTTGTTTTACGAGGGTCATCAGCTGTAGCCTGTTTACTGTCAGCTTCATCGTTCACTTTCATGGAGCGGAATTTGTAACACACAAAATCCCCACCATTCAAACCAGTACGCATTTGCTTAAAGAATACAGGACCGGGAGAGGTCAACTTTATGATACTTCCCACAATGAGATAAACAAAAGGAAAAACAGTAACCAGGAAAAGACCGGAAAAAGCAATATCGAATAGCCGTTTCAACATACGATTCTCCATCTTACTCAAAGGCTCATAACGCAGATTCAAAATAGGCATATTGCCAACCATACTGTGCCAGATACGACGAGGAAAACCTTTACATACATTAGGAACACCATGAAAATAAAGAAGATGGTTCTCACAATAATTCATGATAGAGAAATTATAACGCCCCTCCTCCATCGACAGAGAACAAAAAACATGCTTGATTCCCGGGTGTACGGACATAAAATCTGAAAAACCGTCAGGATCACCCAAATAAGAACATTGCGAAGAAAGGGTATCATTCGGTTTTATATCAAAATAACCTACGACCTCATACAGCGAAGACGCTAGAGAATTCTCCATCTCCTCATACAAAACCTGCATATTATTACCTCCTCCTATAAAAACAGCATAACGCCTATGTTTGCCCTTAGCACAATAAGCTATTAAAAACTCACGGATTATGATACGATAAATGCTTAAAACGACAAAGAGGAAAGAAAAATAAGCGACAAAGAAAAGAGGAGAATAAATAGAGATTCCACTAAAAGTCATGATACATGCCCAAAAGATGAAGAACGCTATAATATTCTTCAACACGCGTAACACAAGCTGATCGGGACGAATTCCCCGACTATCCCAAACCCTCCCACGGGAACCCGAACAGGCCAGATAACAGAGACTTAACGAAGTCATCATCCATGAGACCCTGCAAGAGAAAGGTAAAGAAGCAAAAGCTTCTTCCCAAAAGAAAAGAAGAAAGAACAATACCAGATTCAGAATGATCAGATCTCCCAGAACTGCTACAAATTCTATAAATTTATTGATTTGACTGGTGGTTGATACCATATCACATTAAAGATTGATTTTAGGCACATACTTCTTTGAACTTATTCAGAAAATCTTTCCCGAATAAATTCCAGAATATAACAATACAAACTGATAGGAAAATAAAAGCTAAAACATATATTTTCCTACTGGTTCCCGAAGGAAATAATGGCACAACCGCAGGCTCTAAAACGGCAAATACAGGCTTTTCCTCCTGGACTTTAGCTCTGGCAATCTGAAGCTGACTGGCAACTTGGCTGTATACCTGATAAGCAAGGCTCATATCATTCTGCAAACGTTCCTGTTCGGCACGAACACTCTGCAAAATTAAGTTATCATGAGAATCCAGATAGTTTGCGTATTTCTTCTGAGCAGCATAATACTCTTGCTGACGTTCCTTGAAGAGTTTCTCCAAATAAATACAATCTTCTTTCGCCTTGAAAGTGCGGTAGTCTATAATGTATTCCTGCAATTTCTTCACTACAGAATCGGCAACAACTGCAGCAACCTTAGGATCCTGAAAAGTTGCAGTAACGGAAGTCATTGAGGTTTTCTTATCCACAGAGGCGGTTATCATTTTCTTCAGAGTCGCAATTTTCTTCGATTCCTTCTTTGAAAGTTCAATTGCGCCCTGACTTGTTTTATCAAAAGATGTAATTTCATCTTCCTCAGTAAACAAGGACTTTAATCCACCAATTACCATTCCAGGAAACCCGATTACATAACTCCACCAGGGAGATGACTCTTCATCTAAATAAGTGTTCAATGTCATTGCTTCATTTTTTGTTACCGGTATCTCCATTGCAGAAAGCTCCAATAAAAAGGGAGTAGAAGAGACAATATCAGCAGACAAGGAAGCATTTAAAGCATCAGTACCGTCACCCATAGTAACCCCACTTCCTAAAAAAGATGCAGCTAGACCAGATAAACCACCACCTTTATCATTACCCATTTCCGGAGAAAGGGTAACTTCAACCGTGTACTGCTTAGGAATACTTATTGCAACAATAATACCAATCACCAAACCAATACCGGCAGCTTTATAGATTTTCTTACGAATACCTATAACTTTACGAAGAAGATCCATCAAATCAATTTCAAGCTCCTCATCATTGTGATTACTATGCAACTGTTTTGTTTCCTTTTCAGATGTTTGTTCCATCAAAGTAGCCATAAATAAAGGTATTCGTTATTTCTTGATTAAATTAGCAATAGAGGCGATCATCATACCCAATGAACTGAAAGAAGTGGCATATCCCAAGATTTCACCCACATTAGTACGCTTCTTAGCCTTACTAGGCACAATTATTTCACAACCAGGCTCGATTTGTTTCTTACCACTACCTTTAACCTTAGTTACCTGACCATTCATATAGACAATGAACTTCTTGCTCTTCTTCGCATTTTCAGAATAACCACCAGCCTGATTCAAGTAATAATCGATATTCTCACCTTTCATATAAGAAACGGTATTAGGAACCATCACAGCACCGTTAATTGTTACCGTATTAGTATTCTTCGGAATAAAAATCACATCACCTTCACGCAAAACCAGATCTGATGCACTGCCCGGATTAGCTATAGCTTTTTCCAAGTCAATGCCGACTGTAAAATGATCTTCTACACGGACGCCCAAAGAATCCATCATAGCCTCACCCAACTGTCGACTCATCAAACGGATCACATCTCCCATACGTTTCTTCTCACCTGCAGTAGCTACACGAGTAAGTTTGGCACCGCGTAGGTAGGCGTTTTTGGTAGAACCGCCGGCTTTGCAAATCAAATCTGAAAGACGTTCTTCACGACTGGTCATGGCATAAGAACCTCCGAACAGGATTTCACCTTCAACAGCTACATTCTGTTGGGCCTGATAACCCGGACTACGACGTACATAAACCTCATCATAAGGTTGAAGAACAAAACCCGGTGTGCCGTCGATGACAAAACCTTCTTTCAGGGAAAATGTATACGTCCGACCGATAGTATCATTATCCGCTGTACTATGGGGATTCTTAATCCTGCGCGACACATCCACACGAACAACAGAAGCGGCTTCACGCAAGCCTCCGGCCTGAATGATCAAATCTTCAAGAGTCATATTATCCGCATAAGGATAGGAATCAGGTTTTGCCACTTCGCCATGGATTACAACATCTCCCCTATCTTCCAAATCATGGATACTCGGAATATAAAGAATGTCGTTTTTCGTCAGGATGATATTTTGGGAAGTACCATCCATGATGGATTTAATGTCAACAGGAATAACCTCAGTAGTAAGGTCCTCACGTTGACGATAAAGGACAGCACGGTTAAGGAAAGCATCACCTGTCAAGCCTTGGGCTTCGTTCACCAATTCGCGGACGGTATTCAGTTTACCGTTTAGCTGGTAGATACCGGGACGGTAAACGGCACCACGGATTTCAAGCTTATTAGTGAAGCGGTTAAGGATAGCCTCGACGGTCACAACATCACCATTCCGCATTTTATAGACACTATAATCAAGGTCTTTGACTGTGTTTACTTCATACTCCTGCCCGTTTTGGCGTACGACACGCAAGGAACGGGTGTAGGCGTCGGCGTCAAATCCACCGGCATAACTGATTAGAGTAGATAAGTTTTCGTCCTTCTTCATTTCGAAGCGCATCGGACGTTTCACTTTTCCATCGATCTTAACCAATACGTCATAGGCGGGAACAATCACAACATCGCCTTCTTGCAGACGAACATCATCCTGAATGTTTCCTTTCATGATAAATTGGTAGACGTCGATTGTGGCGATATTTTTACCGTTACGTACCAGCTGCACATTACGAAGGCTTCCTATGTCACTGACTCCACCGGCACGGTAAAGCGCATGGAACACAGTAGAAAAGGATGACAGAGAGTAAGTACCCGGCTGGACTACTTCACCCATTACATTAATCTGAATAGTACGGATGCTGCCCAAAGTCAGACGGATGTCAGAAGTAGGGTCATTCGTATTATTAAGACCATTATATATCTTGTTTAATGTTTTTTTGAGATAGTCATTGGCTTCAGAAATGGTTAGTCCGTTCAGATTGACGGGACCTATTTTCTGAATATTGATAGTGCCATCAGGAGAAATCTGTTGGCGGATAGTATTCTGACTGGCTCCCCAGATGTCGATAATAACTTCGTCACCCGGACCGAGACGGTAATTTAAAGGGGTGGCGATGTTGACACTGGGTTCAAAAGTCAGGTTACGAGTATTGAAGATGTTACGTCCGAAAACCTGATTGCCACGTGCAAGATCTTGGGTAGTCGGATGGTCTTCCAGCATATCGGAGGTGTTCTCCTTCATTTCCTCACGAAGACGAGATTCATTGACATCCGTACCGGTAGCGTTGGAAGCATTGACATTGTTCTGCTGCTCATAAAGCTGCTTCACACGCATAGCCTGTTCCTTAGTCACACCTTTGCGTGCCAGTTCAGAGGCTAACTGCTTTTGTTCTTTCCCTTGTCTAATCCCCTCTTTGACATATTCCAATACTTGAGAATCGCTCATATTTTGAGCTGCCACAGGTGCGGCGCCCAACATCAATAAGAGGATGAGCGCCCCCATTAATTTTTGCATTTTCATTGAGTAATTTGAATTTTTAATTCAATTGATAGTGCTAAACCGGCTCCACACATCCTACCGGTATATCTACACATGCACATCCTAACATTGTCAATCGGACTGCAACTTTTGATTTCCCATTTATATCTACCAATTCTCCTTCCAGCCCTGCTAATGGCCCTTTTATGACCCTTATTTTTTCTCCCGGCGCTAATGGCGATGTGCTCATACAGATCGTTTCATCCGAATAGTCGAGCATAAATTTGAATCGTAACATTTGTTGGTCGGGAATTACAGCCGGAGTACTCTCCCCACGAAGTACCATGTAACGACTGATAGCGGATAAGGTCAGAACTTCTTTTTGTTCTTGTGGATCAACGTGGACAAAGATCATCATTGGAAGTATGACACGGTCGACAACTTTGCGACGGTCACTCCATTTATGAACTTCTTGTTGAATAGGAAGGAAATTTTCAACGCCCATTTTAGTGAGGCGTTCACTTGTTTTTTTCTCATGATAAATGCGCACAATGGCGACTAACCAGCGTTTAGAGTGCGCTACGCTTCTGCCAATCACATCTGTTGGCAGAACTTCTCGATCGTCATTTTTGCTAATGATCATATATTTTTACCCCACTTTTTCCATTGCTACTTAGGCAATGAAATAATTCCTGCCGCAAAGATAGATAAAATAATAAATAAGAAACAAGAAAAAAATGCTTTCTTTTCTTTTTACCAATCAAAATATGCAGTTAAAGCACGTAGCAAGAATGATAACATCATATAACACAGATATGAACATAAAAAAAAGACTGAATAACTTTTATTGTTAAACAGCCTTTTCTTGTTTTTTTTAATAAGTTTTCCCGGAATACGAATTACCACTTATAATTAATACCGAAACTAAGCAATTCTTTCAACTGGAAGAAACTATCTCCTTCAGTCGGCTTGGAGCTGTCATCAAAACGGGTATGTATATAGAGCTTGGTAGAAAGATAACGGTTTAATACGAAATTGAACGTATTCTCCCACTCTACACGTGCCCAATGATAGTTGGTCAGGTAATTGAGACGAGACTCTAAAGTCACCGCAGAAATGATAGTCCAATTGAGTGTTGATTGTAACTGGGAACCAAAGTCATTTTTGGAGCATTTTCCTTTGTCTAAGCCAAACTTAGTTTCATCCACTTCAGAATTACCAATATAACGCAAGTTGTAAGTCAACGGCGCCATAAACACGGAAAGATTAAATTTCTTCTTACTCAACTTATAATCCATACCGACACTGACCGCCAAATCTGCCGGAGACAAGAAAGACGAAACCAATTCTTCACTGTTAGCTTTATATCCGTTGAAGAACTGTGTTTTAAACTCGGAAGAAATGGTATAATACCAATTCTTGAAAGCTCTCAAACCTAATTTATTATATATGCGGAATTGGTCGGTGTTAAAAAGGTATTTATGATATTCATCTGACGGAGTGGAGGTCATACCCACTTTAGCTTCCAACTGGTTCTCAAACAGGACCTTTTCATTGTCATTATAATTGGCAAAAATCTGGAAAGTGGCCAATCCGGAGAAGTTACTTTCACCTCCTTTATACCAGTTATCCGAAAGGTGGTTCTGACTGATCTGCAACGATCCGTTACCTCCGGTCACCCACCAGTTTGGTCGACTAATCTTCATATTGGCCTTTCCAACATTATCATCCATATTTTCCGGTTGGAACAGATGAATAACGTTTGCTCTGGGAGATATTTTCGGTTTCACATCATGGCGGAACACATCACGACTCATGATACGGTCTTCTGTAGTGACAACCAAATTTGGACATGCTAAATAAAGATCCATCAATGCACTATTCACTATTTTCCCGGCACGTTGGGTCTTGGTAAATGCCAGGGTATCATAAGGCAGAAGTTCTTGCGTCAGCCGAGGAGTGGTATCCAACTGCATAGGTTTCCATTCCAACTTCGAATATTGTGCCATCGGGGCATAATAATACGCCAATGGTGTGAACAGACGGAAATAATCGGGATCAGACGGAATATAACGTGGCGGCACAGACAGGTCGTTCAAATAATCTAATTGCGCGACATACTTATTATATAAATAAGAAACGGTATCCAGTTTCGGAGTCGGCCCCGACATATTAAGTTTAAGCATCAAATATTTCTGAAGCTCCGCCGAAAGCGTATCTGCTCTCACGACTCTGGCTTTTGCCACAACTGTTGAGGATTTGACCGTTTTAGTAGGTTTGCTCACTTCAGGAACAGACTGCAAAGAGTCAGTCGGAAGTGAAGAGGGTTCGACAGATTCCTGCGCAAAAAGCGATAACGATAAGATTGACAGGATAAACGCTGAACATAAAATAGTAATTCTCATCATATTTGTCTATGGTTTAGGCTGCAAAGCTACATTATTTTGTTTAGAAATCATAGGATTCTTTTAAAATTGCATTTTTTAATAAAATTGTGGAGACGAAAGACTGTAATCTTCCTCTTTTTTTTATAATTTTGCGGTTTTTAAGTTCGTAAGAATACTACTAAGTAAACAATTATTAAAACAGTTATAGCTGTGGGAGAAACAAAGTATATTTTCGTCACCGGTGGTGTTGCCTCTTCTTTAGGAAAAGGGATCATTTCATCATCCATCGGTAAGTTGCTGCAAGCAAGAGGTTATAATGTAACCATCCAGAAGTTTGACCCGTATATCAACATCGACCCGGGAACATTGAATCCTTATGAGCACGGAGAGTGCTATGTAACCGTAGACGGACACGAAGCCGACCTCGACTTGGGACACTATGAGCGATTCCTAGGTATACAAACGACAAAGGCGAACAACATTACTACGGGACGTATCTACAAAAGCGTCATTGACAAAGAACGTCGTGGAGATTATCTGGGTAAAACGATCCAAGTGATTCCTCACATCACAGACGAGATCAAACGGAATGTAAAACTGCTTGGTAATAAATACAAGTTTGATTTTGTGATTACTGAAATCGGTGGTACGGTAGGTGACATCGAGTCACTCCCCTACCTCGAAAGTATCCGTCAGTTGAAATGGGAACTCGGCAAGAACGCTCTTTGCGTACACTTGACTTATGTTCCTTACCTTGCTGCTGCCGGAGAATTGAAAACAAAACCTACGCAACATTCTGTAAAGGAACTCCAAAGTGTGGGTATTCAGCCGGATGTGCTGGTTCTGCGTGCCGAGCATCCGCTAAGTGACGGACTGCGTAAGAAAGTGGCACAATTTTGTAATGTAGACGATAAAGCCGTTGTGCAGTCTATTGACGCGGAAACAATTTACGAAGTACCTATCCTGATGCAGGCGCAAGGACTGGACAGCACTATCCTCGAAAAGATGGGACTGCCGGTAGGAGAAACTCCGGGACTCGGCCCATGGCGTAAATTCCTGGAACGCCGTCACGCTGCAGAAACCAAAGAGCCTATCAATATTGCGCTGGTTGGAAAATATGACTTACAGGATGCTTATAAGTCTATCCGTGAAGCTTTATCGCAGGCAGGTACTTACAATGACCGCAAAGTGGAAGTTCATTTCGTAAACAGTGAGAAACTGACTGATGAAAATGTATGTGAAGCTCTGAAGGGTATGTCGGGCGTAATGATCGGTCCGGGATTTGGCCAACGGGGTATTGACGGCAAGTTTGTTGCTATCAAATATACACGTACACATGACATCCCGACTTTCGGTATTTGCCTGGGTATGCAATGTATCGCCATCGAATTTGCACGTAACGTACTGGGATACGCTGATGCCAACTCACGTGAAATGGATGAAAAGACCCCGCACAACGTGATTGATATCATGGAAGAACAGAAAGCAATCACCAACATGGGTGGTACGATGCGTCTGGGTGCCTACGAATGTGTATTGCAGAAAGGTTCGAAAGCATATCAGGCTTACGGACAAGAACATATTCAGGAACGTCACCGTCATCGCTATGAGTTCAACAATGATTATAAAGACCGATATGAAGCTGCCGGCATGAAATGCGTAGGTATCAACCCGGAATCGGATCTGGTAGAAATCGTTGAAATCCCGGCATTGAAATGGTTTGTCGGTACACAGTTCCATCCGGAATATGGCAGTACGGTACTGAACCCTCATCCGTTGTTCGTGGCATTCGTGAAAGCTGCCATCGAAAACGAAAAAACAATGGTGAAAGACTAACGATACGCGGTAAACAACCGGTAGTTTGTAATTTTATAATTTGTAATTAAAATAAGAATGGATAAAAACACCATCACAGGTCTCGTTCTAATAGGCATATTATTGGTAGGATTCAGTTTTTTGAGCCGTCCAAGCGAGGAACAGATAGCTGCACAAAAAAGATACTATGACTCTATTGCCGTAGTACAGCAGCAGGAAGAAGCGCTGAAGGCAAAAACGGAAGCTGCGCTAGCTAACAGCCAAAAAGAGGTTGCATCGGCTGCCGATTCTTCTGCTTTGTTTTTCAATGCCTTGCATGGGACCGATTCTAAAATCAGCATCCAGAATAATGTAGCGGAAATTACTTTCGCAACAAAAGGCGGACGTGTCTATTCAGCCATGCTGAAGGATTATATGGCACAGGACAAAAAAACGCCGATTATGTTGTTCGACGGTGACGATGCTTCGATGAACTTCAACTTCTACAACAAAGCAGGAGCCATCCAGACCAAAGATTATTTCTTTGAAGCTGTAAACAAGACGGACAGTAGTGTTACCATGCGTCTGGCTGCGGATAGCGCAAGCTATATCGATTTCATCTATACGCTGAAACCGGATAGCTATCTGATGAACTTTGAAATCAAAGCGACAGGTATGGAAGACAAGTTGGCAAGTACTAAGTATGTGGACATCGATTGGTCACAGCGCGCCCGCCAACTGGAAAAAGGATTCACCTATGAGAACCGTCTGTCGGAACTGACTTATAAAGTAACAGGTGACAATGTAGACAACTTATCTGCTGCCAAAGACGACAGCCAGGATTTGCCGGGACGCATCGACTGGATAGCTTTCAAGAATCAGTTCTTCTCTTCTGTATTTATTGCTGAACAGGATTTTGAAAAGGTTTCTGTAAAGTCAAGAATGGAACAACAAGGAAGCGGATATATCAAGGATTATTCTGCTGAAATGAATACTTTCTTTGACCCGTCAGGCAAGGAACCGACAGAAATGTATTTCTATTTCGGTCCGAATCACTTTAAGACACTGAAAGCGTTGGATAAAGGCCGCGACGAGAAATGGGAACTTCACAGACTGGTTTACTTGGGTTGGCCGTTGATTCGCTGGATTAACCAGTTTATCACAATCAACGTATTCGACTGGTTATCCGGTTGGGGATTGAGCATGGGTATCGTACTGTTGATTCTGACCATCATGGTGAAAGTGCTGGTTTATCCGGCTACCTGGAAAACATATATGTCTTCTGCCAAGATGCGTGTATTGAAACCGAAAATTGACGAAATCAACAAGAAATATCCGAAGCAGGAAGATGCAATGAAGAAACAACAGGAGGTAATGGGTCTTTACAGCCAGTATGGGGTAAGCCCGATGGGTGGCTGTCTGCCGATGTTATTGCAGTTCCCTATCCTGATGGCTTTGTTTATGTTCGTGCCGAGTGCTATCGAGCTGCGTCAACAGAGTTTCTTGTGGGCGGACGATCTTTCTACTTATGACGCGTTCATCACATTCCCGTTCCATATTCCGTTCTTGGGCAACCACCTTAGCTTGTTCTGCTTGCTGATGACGGCAACCAACATCTTGAACACGAAGTACACGATGTCTATGCAGGATACCGGAGCACAACCACAAATGGCGGCTATGAAATGGATGATGTATCTGATGCCAATTATGTTCTTGTTTGTCTTGAACGACTATCCGTCAGGTTTGAACTATTACTATTTCGTGTCAACACTGATTAGCGTGGGTACTATGATTCTGCTTCGTAAAACGACTGACGAAACTAAATTGTTGGCTATTCTTGAAGCGAAAAAGAAGGACCCGAAACAAATGAAAAAGACCGGCTTTGCTGCTCGCTTGGAAGCGATGCAAAAGCAACAAGAGCTACTGCAACAGCAAAGACAGAATAAAAAATAAGGAATTATTCCTGAATCATATTCTAAGAAAGCCGGACACCCTATTTTGGTTGCCCGGCTTTCTTTCTCTAAAAAAATAAAATAGGATGAAAACTAAATATTCTTATAAACAAATCTGGACGATTACCTACCCTATCCTGATCAGTCTGATTATGGAACAAATGATCGGCATGACAGACACGGCCTTTCTGGGACGTGTGGGAGAAATCGAACTGGGAGCTTCTGCTATCGCAGGAGTATACTATCTTGCCATCTTTATGATGGCATTCGGCTTCAGCATTGGTGCGCAGATATTAATTGCCCGCCGCAACGGAGAAGGAAATTACAAGGAAATCGGACCGATTTTCTATCAGGGCATTTATTTCCTGCTTGCCATGGCAGTGATTTTATTCACGTTCTCCATCGTATTTTCACCACATATCTTAAAGAATATCATATCGTCTCCTCACATTTACGATGCAGCCGAAAGTTATATTCACTGGCGTGTGTACGGTTTCTTCTTCTCTTTTATCATGGTCATGTTCCGCGCCTTCTTTGTAGGTACGACACAAACCAAAACACTGACACTGAACTCTATTGTGATGGTGCTTTCAAACGTAGTATTCAACTATATCCTGATCTTCGGTAAATTCGGTTTCCCGCAACTGGGAATTGCCGGCGCTGCCATCGGTTCGTCACTGGCCGAAATGGTATCGGTGATTTTCTTTACCATCTATACCTGGAAACGGATTGACTGCAAGAAATATGCGTTGAACATATTGCCCAAATTCCATGGAAAAACACTGAAACGCATACTGAATGTTTCTGTGTGGACAATGATTCAGAATTTCGTTTCTTTATCCACTTGGTTCATGTTCTTCCTGTTTGTGGAACATTTGGGAGAGCGGTCATTAGCGATTGCCAATATCATCCGCAACGTGTCGGGGATACCGTTTATGATTGCAATGGCATTTGCTTCCACCTGCGGTTCACTGGTAAGTAACCTGATCGGTGCAGGCGAACAGGATTGTGTACGGGGAACTATCAAGCAACATATCCGTATCGGATATATCTTTGTATTGCCGATCCTAGCGTTTTTCTGCTTATTCCCGGATCTGATTCTGCGCATTTATACAGACATCCCGGATCTAAGAGCGGCATCCGTACCTTCACTGTGGGTACTGTGTTCTGCCTATCTGGTGCTGGTGCCTGCCAATGTTTATTTCCAATCGGTATCAGGTACGGGAAATACGCGGACTGCATTGGCTATGGAACTTTGTGTACTGGCTATCTATGTCACATACTCTGCATATTTCATCATGTATCTGCGAATGGATGTCGCATTTGCCTGGACAACGGAATGTGTGTACGGTACTTTTATACTGTTGTTCTGCTACTGGTATATGAAGAAAGGAAACTGGCAGAAAAAAAAGATTTAAGAATTTATTCCTTTATGAACCATTATGAACTTGATTTAAATAGGACAACCTCCTACCTTTGTATCAAACATTAAAAAAACTAATCATTATGAAATTGCATCTATTAGGGGGAAGTTGTCTTTTGGCACTATTAAGTGCTTGTTCGGCAGGGGAAGAGGAGCAAACAAAGATACCTGAAGTACCTGTAAAACAGATTCCCATCACATTGAATTGTGTAGCAAGTAATGTAAGTGTCAACGCAAAAGAAAGCGTTCATACTCGCGTCACTGACTGGGGCTATGAGAGCCAGGACAAAATCGGATTGTATGTCGTGAACTACAACGGCACAACACCGGGAACATTGCAAAACAACGGCAATCATGTGAATAACATGAGATTCACGTATGGCAGCGACGGTACATGGACACCGGACAAAGAAATCTTTTGGAAAGATGAAAACACCAAGGCGGATTTCTACTGTTATTTTCCGTATGCTACACTTTCGGACATTTCCGCACATTCTTTCTCTGTGAAAGAAGATCAGTCTACTGAACAGGCTTACAAGGCAAGTGAATTCCTGTACGGCAAGACTTCGGGAGTGGCACCTACGGAAGATGCTGTCAGCATTACGACCAAGCATATTTTCAGTTGTGCAGTTATCAACGTGAAGGCAGGCAACGGATTCACAGACGAAATTCTGGCACAATCGACCATAAGCGTAAAGATGAACGGAATAAAGACCGGAGCAACTGTCAACCTCACCAACGGCACAGCTACGGCAACGGGAACAGCCAAAACAATTCTTCCGCTCGAAAATGGAAATAACCGTTCGTACAAAGCGCTGGTTGTACCTCAAACAGCTTCGGGAGATAATTTCATCACCGTCAATATTGATGGCAGAGACTTCAATCTCAACAAGGAATTTACTTTCGTCGGAGGAAAAAGGCATACTTTCTCCGTAACCGTGAGCAAGACTAGCAATGGTATTAATGTCGGCATTGGGGCTTGGGAAGATGACGATATAGATAATGGTGGCGTAGCCGAATAAAACAGAC
Organism: Bacteroides luhongzhouii; assembly: GCF_009193295.2. Taxonomy (NCBI): domain Bacteria; kingdom Pseudomonadati; phylum Bacteroidota; class Bacteroidia; order Bacteroidales; family Bacteroidaceae; genus Bacteroides; species Bacteroides luhongzhouii. Next base: position 4,585,265 of record NZ_CP059973.1, read on the forward strand.
AGACGTATGAGAAGAGAATGGCATAAATATATAGTATTCAGTGCTGTATCGGCATTGGTGCTTATGTCGTGCAACGACAATGAAATAACGGAAGGTGTCTCACGGAGACAGGACTCGAATGTCATATCCCTGTCGGGAGAAATAGATCAGGTGGCAGTGACCCGTGTCAATGACAATGGTTTCTGCGATGGCGACATCATGGGCGTATATATCGTTGACTATAACGGGAACACACCGGGAACATTGGCAAACAACGGTAACCGGGGAACGAATGTTCCGCACACTTTTGATGAAGCGGCCTATAAGTGGAACTCTGCCTACGACGTCTACTGGAAGGACGACCGGACACATGTTGATATCTATGGATATTACCCATACGGCACGCCAACGGATGTAAATGCATATACATTTGAAGTACAAAAAGATCAAACGAAAAATAATGGGGATGAAATGGGAAGTTACGAAGCAAGTGACTTCCTTTGGGGAAAGGCAGCGGACGTAGCACCTACGGAAAAAGTAATCCGACTGCCATTGCGGCACAAGATGAGTAATGCCCGCATTACCTTGAAAGAGGGCGAGGGATTCGCCGAAGGAGCATGGATAGAACTGGAGAAACAAGTACTGGTTCTGAACACCAAGCGTAGTTCGGTGATTGACCTCGCCACGGGTAATGTGACTGCTACAGGCGAAGTTGCCAAGACAGGGACTATCCCATTCTGTAAAGACAATGAATTCCGCGCCATTGTGGTTCCACAGACTGTGGAAGCTGGAAAAGTGCTTTTCAGTATTACGGTAGATGGAATGCCTTACACATTTAAGAAGGAAGAAGCATTCACGTACATAGCCGGGAAGATGCACAATTTCACTATTCAGGTGAATAAGAAGGAAGCAAGCGGACAGTATGAGTTTAAACTCATTGATGAGTCTATTACTGCCTGGGAAAATGATATGGCTTCGCATGAAGCTACCGCCAAGGAGTATATTGTGATTAATGTGGAAAAGGCGGGGACGTTGAAGGAGTGTATCACGGCGGCGAATAAGGATTATACGCAATTGCAGAATTTGAAGATTACGGGGGAGATTAATGCGGAAGATTTCTATTTCATGAGGGATGAGATGAGTAAGTTGCAGTCACTGAATTTGAAGGAGGTGAAGATTGAAGGCTGTACTAATGGATATCCAGAATATAAAGAGGATGAAATTCCTGTTGATGCAATGACTGGAAAAAAAACTCTCATGCATTTGGTACTACCTGAAAAAATAACTAAAATAGGAAACGGTGCATTTGAAGGTAGTTCTTTGACAGGATCCTTATACATTCCAGAAGGAGTAAAAGAAATCGGTAGTGCTGCATTTTATCTTTGTAAATCTCTAACCGGCTCTCTACATTTGCCTTCCACATTAGAATCAATAGGTGGTCAAACTTTTTGGGGATGTTCTTTTACATGCGAACTCATACTTCCTTCTAATTTAAAATCTATAGGGGAGACTGCCTTTTATGCTTGCTCCAATTTATATGGAGAACTTCATTTACCTGACAAACTGTCTTATTTGGGGCCACGTGCTTTTACAAATTGTCGGTCTTTTTCTGGTTCTTTAACCATACCTCAAACTATTACTGTAATTAAAGAAGAAACCTTTGCTAGTTGTCAAGGACTTAACGGTACACTAAACCTACATGATGGAATTACCTCAATAGAAGAAGGTGCTTTCACTTCCACTTCCTTTAAAGGTGAACTGATTTTACCCAGAAATTTAGCCATTTTAGGTCAACGCGCATTTATGGGATGTAACTTTTCCGGTGAGCTTAGAATTCCCTCAAAGTTGGAAGTTATCAATGAAGCTGCATTCGCAAATAATTCACGCATCTTAGGAATTTTAGAAATACCAGATAATATTATATCTATCAGTTCAGCTGCATTCAGTTATTGTGTTTCATTAGAAGGCCTCATTCTTCCCAAAAGTATAGAAAATATTGGAAGCAGTGCATTTGAAAACTGTTTTGGTATTGGTTCCATCGTATGCCAAAGCACTATCCCTCCATACATGTTTACTAGTGCTTTCAACGGAGTTGCTAAAGATAACTTCACCGTTGAAGTGCCCGAATCCGCTGTTGCAGACTATCAGACAGCAGTAGGTTGGAATGAATTTAAGCGTATAGGTGCTCATCATGAATTAATCTGTCGTCCCGCTCTTGCCAATGCCCTTAATACCCGATGCACACGCTACTTGATATTGAACGCAGAAGGTGATTGGGAGGTAGAAAGTATACCAGACTGGTGTAGTCTATCCTCAACGAGTGGATCTAAAAAAACAGAATTGACCTTGACCATTGACGAAATGCCTAAAGGTACTACCGAAAGACGTAGTGGAGAAATCATATTCAGGCTGAAAGACAAGGATTATACTACAAAATGTTCCGTCTCTCAATATGACTACCAATACAGTGAAGACGAAATCATCACTTTGCAAAAGGCTACCAAAGGAAACAACGGTGGCATCAACCTTGTATTCTTGGGTGACGGATACAATGCCAAAGACATCGCTGAAGGCAATTACATGGAGGCCATACAGAAGCAGGTAGAACATTTCTTCGCCATCGAACCTTACACTACTTATCGTGATTATTTCAATGTACATACAGCCATTCCCGTCTCACTCGAAAGCGGCATAGGCACCGTCAATACCATTCGTTATACTAAATTTGAAACCACTTTTACAAGTGGCGTAGGTTTAAAATGTAATCACGAAGCTGTTTTTAACTATGCACTAAAGATTCCAGCTGTGACTAAAGAGAATCTGAATCAGACGTTACTTATCATGATTCCTAACTCTACCGACTACGGTGGCATCTGTGAAATGTGGAGTGACGGTTCCGCCCTTGCCTTCTGTCCCATGAGTACCGACGACTATCCATATGATGCACGAGGACTCATTCAGCACGAAGCCGGTGGACACGGATTCGGTAAACTGGGCGATGAATATATCTACCACAATGCGTTTATCGATTTCTGTGACTGTATGTGCTGCGCACACACAAGCGAATTTAACAACGCCAAATCCAATGGCTGGTATGACAACCTCTCGCTAACAGGCAAAATGCACGAAGTTCCTTGGAGCCACCTGATATTCGACGAACGCTACAGCGACCGAGTAGATATCTACGAAGGAGGATTCATGCACAACCGCGGCGTATTCCGTTCAGAACAAACCAGTTGTATGAATAACAACATTCCGTATTACAGCGCCATCAGCCGCGAGTCTATTGTGAAACGCATCAAGAAGTATGCAGGCGAAGAGTATTCGTTCGAAGATTTTGTGAAGAATGATAAGGGAGATGCGGGATCCATCACGCGCGCCATGAATGTTCCGTATGCAGGAAGCCGCATACATACGTTCCAATATCCCCCCAAGATTCATAAAGGCAGCCCGCTGAATGACAAGACAGGTAAAAACGCTGAAACAGAAAAAGGAATTAAAAAGGAAAAAAGAATATGAAACCAACGATTCATACCATCTATACGGCTTGCATCTGCCTGCTCTCCAGTATGGCGATGGTAAGCTGCGGACAGGAAGAAACGGCAGGCAGTAAGGAGACGGAACGGAACGACGTGATGCAGTTCCGAATTGCGCATCCTTCACAGCAACAAGCTGCTCCTGCCAGCCGCGCCACGGAAACAGACTTCGAAACAAATGACCGCATCGGTCTGTTTGTCTGCGGAGAAAATGAACCTTTGCAAGTGGGAGGCAACTACGTGAACAATGCTTCACTGACCTACAACGGAACGACATGGACTCCCGCCCGCCCTATCTACTGGAACGACGGTAGTTATGACGTATACGCCTACTATCCCTTCTCCTCTCCCATCTTGTCGACAGACGAAATGGAATTCCGCGTGGCAGCCGACCAAAGCGCAACAGGCACAACCGACGCATTGGGAGGCTACGAAGCCAGCGATTTCCTATGGGCATCAGCAAAGAAACAGACTGCCGGCAATGATGCCGTGGCACTGAAATTCAAGCATTGCATGAGCAAACTTACCGTGCGCCTTATCAAAGGCGAAGACTACGAAGGCGATGAACTACCGCAGGATGCCGAAGTGTTCATTCACAACACCGTACCCAATGCTACCATCGACCTTGCTGCAGGGATAGCCACCAAAACACTCTACGGTACGGAAGCCACACTGAAAGCAAAGGCAGCAGGAGACAACAGATACACCGCTATCGTCGTTCCGCAACGAATCACTAACCGCCGTCCGCTGGTGGAGGTAGTGATGAAAGGCGTGTCGTACCTGATGGAAAGTGCTTTCGTATTTAAGCCGGGAATGCATCATATTGTATCACTGACTATCACGAAAAACCCTGAACAAGTGAAGATTGAAATTGGCGGTGAAATTGAAAATTGGGAAACAACAGAAGAATCATAATTTAGGTTTCACCACGAATTACACGGATTTTCACAGATTAAATAGTTTTCTATAGGTTGGATATAGTACATTCATCCGCATAGATTCCCCTTCTTCCAAAAAGAAGGGGGCTGGAGGGCAGAGTGATAAACACGGCAATTAACTGGTTCACAATTGTATATAAATTTATGTATTCACTTACCACCTCCCTCTACAAATACTCCTCCTTCTTGAAGGAGGAGTATTTAGTTACTATCGGCTTTTCCCTCCAATCATGTGGAATATAGATTAATCTGTGGAAATCTGTGCAATCTGTGGTGAATTTTCTTGTAATATGTTTATATTTGCAACAGGGGTTTTAAAAGTTAACTATCAATGAACGACAAACTGAAGTATATTGTCACTTCTATCCTTCTTTCAAGCCTGTTTGCAGTGTTATATACCGGATGCAAATCGGACAGTATAGAAATCAACGCACTGCCTTTTCAGGAAAACGAAGGAGACAACTGGGGACTTATCTCCACCAGCGGAAAGATTGAAATCCCTTCCGGAAGCTTCACTCGCCAACCGTCAGCTGTGGTCAATGGAATGTTCAGTCTGCCGGACGAAAAAGGATATTATCAACTCTACGAATTAAAACATCCGACACACCCCACCAGTGCAAGGCGATTTGCGCAAATCGGACATTTCTTTGAAGACGTCACACTGGCACAGGAGTTTCCAGACTCCCCTATCCTCATCATCGACCGGAAAGGACAAAGCATCAACAATATCGGAATAAGCCTGCATTACGACATCGTATTGGCACATAACTTTGCCGAAGGCAGAGCTTTGTTCTGCACCCGAAAAGGGAAGTACGGCTATATGGATACTCGAGGGAACATCCTCATCCCACCTATATATGATCAAGCGTATGACTTCCACGAAGGCTTGGCACTGACAGGCAACACGAATGATAAGGGTGAGACCAGCTACCAACTTATCGACCTGTCCGGAAACGTACGCATTCAAATTCAAGATACGCCTGCCCTACTTGACCCACAACCGGCATGCGGACTGATAAAATACAATAACTGTCAAAGCGGGCAATGTTGCTATCTAAGCACCACAGGAAAGGAAGGAATCTTCCTGCCGGACAGCATCCGCGAAGCCTTTCGCTTCCGTCACAATGCCGCCATTATCCATACCGACCACGGCGCAGGGCTCATCGACCGCGAAGGGAAATTGCTAATTGCTCCCACATACGAAGAAGGATTCATCGTTGGCAACGACCGCGTGTGTCTACGCATCGGCAACGAATGGCAGCTCACCGACTTCGAAGGGAACAGTTTAGGAGAAGCAAAAAAGAGCTACGAACGAATATCAACTTTCTACCCTTCGGAACTTGCCATCGTCCGTTCCGGAACTCAATGCCGATGGATGAACCGACAAGGAAAGCCTGCCGACAACCGGACATACCACTGTATCGCTGAAGATCCTTCCGCATTACAACTTGTTCCACAAGTCTTCGTCCGAAGAAATACAAAGACAAAAAACGAAGAAAACAGTTCTGTGAATAGATCGGAAAAAACGGAAACTGTTTCCGCTCCATCATCAGCAATGATTTCCTCTTCACCATCAACTATGACTTCGTCATCGGAAAAGAACTCCCAAAGCAACGAGCCATCCGCAGGAAACCCACACACCACCTGCATCATCAGCAGTGATGAATGGAAGAACATCGGAAAACAAAATCCGTTCTATGCCGAAGCAAGGAAAATACTATCCGGAAAACTAGCCGAAACGGATGCGGAAAACAGACAAGTGATACTCAACTATGTGGAACATCTGCGCACATCGTACACCACCAAGGATATCGACTTCCTGACGCAACTGTTCAGCGAAGAAGCACTGATTATCGTCGGCAAAGTCATCCGCAGTACTCCCCGGACAGACGGGAAATACCTGCCACAACACCAAGTGGAATATAACATCAAAAGCAAACATACCTATCTGGAACGCCTGAAAGTATTGTTCAAACAGAACAAAGAAATCAATCTGCAGTTCAGTGACTTCAAAATAATGCGGCACCCCACACAAGAGGGGTTATACGGAGTCACGCTACGCCAAAAATACAGCTCCGATCTCTATTCGGACGACGGTTACCTGTTCTTGCTGTGGGACTTCAGAGATGAAGCCACCCCGTTAATCCATGTACGCACGTGGCAACCCCGTATGCTAGACAACCGGACGCCACTGCCGGAAGAAGAGATTTTCAACATACGTAATTTCAATCTGCAATGAACGTTTCTATATTGACTCCCGACACAGGAAAAAAACTGTCGAATGCGAAAAGGTACGTGTTAACAGCCGTCGTGCTTCTTATCTTTTCAGCTATGCACGCACAACAGTTTTCCGTACAAAGTTTCCGGCAACTGCCCAATGATATCAGTGCTTATATTCAGCCTGTGAAGGACCTGAACGATGAAGCCTGTGCACTCATCAAAATAGTGGGTAGCCGCGATTTCGCGTTCTCCACTCCCCTGGGAGTGGTGAAAAGGAAAAATGATGTCGGAGAGACGTGGATATACGTCCCACACGGCACTACACAAATTACTATCAAGCACCCGCAATGGGGAGTGCTCCGTGATTATCGCTTCCCTTCTCCTTTAGAGTCGCGCCTGACCTACGAACTGGTGCTGAATGCTCCTGTCACCATGCCCCGGAGAAGAATTCCCCCGATGGAGAACACCGCCGTCAGTTATCCGCGCACGTACAAACTGACTGTGCAACAGCTTCCCGTACCTGAATGGCGACGTCCCCGACGACCGAAAGAGAAAGCCATATGGTTGATTATGCCGAGCATCGGACTTCATCGTCAGGAAGCGACAAGTGGTATACGCCTTGCCTGGATGCGGCGGCATGGAATATACCTGCACGCATTGAGCGACTTCCGTACCACCTCCGATACCAACGGCCAGGAATGTGACAAGAACGGACTACTACCCGGCAGCGCACTTCCACCCTACTACACCGGAAAGAGCGAAAGGTCATACTACGCACTCACCGCAGGAGGGATACATCGCATCGTCGGTAACTTCTGCCTTTATGAAGGTATCGGCTACGGAGCACGCACTGTTGTCTGGCAAACGGACGAAGGAACTCACCTGCGCAACAGCGATTATTCATCCCAAGGACTCACCGCTGAAGCAGGTGTCATGCTCCGACTACAAAGGCTTGCCTTTTCCGCCGGCGCCATCACCACAGACGGGAGATACTGGATGGTGAACCTCGGACTGGGTATTCGTTTATGACCGCCTTCTTTAGTAAGAATGTAGAATTGCACAAAAGACATACCGATTGAAATATGCATACAAGAATCATTTGTTTCCTGACTCTCTTCGCTTGTTGCCTGCTCTCAACAGGATGCAGTGACGAGAACCGCCCTAATAATCCGGCACCGGAAATCATCCTGCACGAAGCACAGGACATCACCCGCACAAGCGCCCGTCTCACCGGTACAGTGAATGTCCCGCCCCATAGCCATACCGACCGTTACCGTTTCCGCTACGGCACTTCACCGGATATGGCAAAAAGTGAAGAATATTTCCAGCCAAATGGTCTTGTCACTACCGAACTACAAAACCTGACACCGGGAACCACCTATTATTACTGTCTGGAAGCAGGAAACGAAATGTATATGCGGCAAAGTCCCACCTATCATTTCACCACTTTTCCCAACGAACGTCCCCGGATAGAACCCATCACCTTTCTGGGACAAGGCCCCATCAGTATCATTCTGTTATGTGCTGTCACAGATGACGGCGGCGACCCTGTGACATCCTGCGGCTTCCGTTATGTTTCCGCCGATGGACAAGAGCTGGAAACAAACGCATTCCTGACAACCGACAATCAATGGCGACTTCACATCAACCACTTGAAAAAGTACACCCAATATACAGTGAAGGCTTTTGCCGAAAATAGAAATGGAAGAACTTACAGCAAACCGTACCATTTTTGCACCAGTGATGCAGTAAACCTCATCAATGCAGGCATGCTGCCCGAAATTATCGGAGAGGACGGCAAAGACGACTACACACAACTGAGTATCACAGGTCCGCTGAACGGGACAGACCTCCGATTCATCCGAGAAATGTGTGGAAAAGACATACATGGCAACCAGACACAGGGACAGTTGCAGAAGTTGGATTTGACGGATGCACTCATCATCGCAGGCGGATTGTCTTACGATGAATCGCGGTATACAACAGAACATACGATCGGCAACGGAATGTTCGGTGAACTGGATATACTGACGGAAATCAAACTTCCGGAAAATACGTTGGTGATTGAACAGAATGCCTTCCGCAACTGCACGTCACTGACAGCACTTTCCATTCCGGGAAGTACAAAGAAACTGACTCCTTCCAGCGGATGCCGCCATCTCGAACACCTGTCCGTGATTACAGGAAATTCTGAATATAGCAGCATAGACGGGGTGGTGTACAGCAAAAACGGTGAAGCACTTGTGTGGTTTCCCGAAGGAATGGAGAAAGATGAGCTACGTCTCTCTCCCACTCTGAAGAGTATCGGAGAATACGCATTACAAAAATGCAAAATCCGGTCTATCATATTGCCCGGTTCAGTTACAAGTATCGGAAAGCTGGCTTTCTATGCTTCCGAAATTGAATCGATCGTACTGCCGGACGGATTGCGAAGTGTGTCGCTCGGGATATTCCAGCAATGCCAAAATCTCACGACTGTCACACTGGGTAGTGCCTGTGAAACTCTCTCGGATTATTGTTTCGACGGATGCCCGCTCCAGCATTTATACGTAAATGCTGTCATTCCTCCCGTCTGCCAATCGAACACGTTCAGCGGAACAGGAAACATCTTTGCCGACTGTATCCTACATGTCCCTGCGGAGAGCTTGCCGATATACAGAAACCACTCTACATGGAAACTGTTTCAACACATTGAAATTATCAAAGCTACAAGTAAATGAATGTCACCCTTGCACACCACATCAGTTTCCCCTGATGGCACTGCTGTTCCCTACTGATGAAACACCAGTTCCCCGCACATGAAACATTCTTTTGTATGGGATCTTAACGTTGTCGGACCAGCGACTTAATCTGCTTTAACTGGCGTTCCGCCTCTTGTTGCAGCCCTTCCCACCGGCACTTATAAGCTGCAGACTCTCGCAACTCGGGCAATGGATATTCAGCATCCAGCGCAGCTTTCAATTGCTGCATCAATTGCAGGCTATCTGCCTTCCAATTACGTTCGTCCGCTAATGAATCGACAGCATGTATCATTCGCATCCGTTCAGATGCAAGCAGGCGAAAGCAATTCTCGCTACAAACCTGATTTCCGTAAACAGGATAAAAAGAGGAAGAAGAAGAGAAAGAGCCCGGTAACAGGTCACCTGCAACAACATAAACACCTACACAGACTGCCCCTGCCAACACTGCAGCAACCATCCCCGCATAAAATCTTTTCCTGCGAGGCACAATAACGGCGTCGGCCACCTCCACAACAGACGCATAACGCTTCTCCCGCTTCCGGCGGGTACACTTGCGCGAAACAGCTGCCAGATGTTTGTCTTTCAATGCAGTAGCCATCTCACCTATAATTACCCCAAGAGAATAAATATCAGCACGCAAATCCAACGGCACATCCGGTTGCAACACCTCGGGAGCAAGATAATAACGTGTGCCGGCAGGAAGCTTCAACACATCGTAATCATCACAATCGGAAAGGCTGAAATCAATCAGTTTCACATTGTTACCATTGTGTGTAATCAGAATATTGTCCGGCTTTAAATCACGGTGGACAATCTGCTTGCTATGGATATATTGCAAGGCACTGCACAGTTCGTTGATAATCTTAATCGCCACCGAGCGAGTCAGCTTGCCTTGCTGCATAAACTCTTTCAAAGTGACTCCATCAACATATTCCAACAGGATGCAGCATCCTATAGACGGTACACTCTCCCATCCCAATGTACGACAGATATGAGGATGTTCTAATTGATAGCCAATATTGAATTCTTTTTTAAGAGCCTGTTCGTAAAAAGCCGTTCCTTTATACATCGGCTGTAAAGCTTTCAACACATGCAACTTACCATGCCGATGACAACGGAACAAGCGATTCCATCCCGAACGGGAGACATATATTTCCTGAATATCAGTAAAAGCCACATCAACAGGAGGCGTTGTTTCCCCTATAAAACCGGAAGTAAAAGAATCGTCATTCATTGCTAATGCAGTTCAGTAAAGTAAGACCACCGTTCCGTCCCGCAATAAATGGCGAAGTACGAATTCCATCACGTAAAATGTATGGCAAAAACAAAGGTTGCCCTTTCAAGAAAAAGGAAGTCTCGAAACAATCTCCTTTTTGCAACTTAGACTGACGCGCCTCACACACTTCGAACAAAGCCTTTCCTTTATAAAGCAGACGCAGATAACGATTAGGCGACCATCCGATTTCAACTTCCGCCCCAGGAGCAAGCTCGCTTGCCATCACCTGACAGGCAGAGAAAAATGAAGAATTGTATGCACTGCTACTCTTCAAGTAACTACAAAAAGTACTGAATAAATCAAAACCAATGAAGCGGGATAATAAATCAAGTGTATGTATACGTGGTGTATGCATATCATTTACATACCCCCACAAACGTTTCAGTGTAGAAGTCGAAATTCTCCCCCATGAGTGATTCTGCAAATAAAAAGAAAACTCCTCAAAATCGGTAGTCGTCCGCAAAGATTTTCCATATTTCTTTTCGACCAGCAATAAAAGTTCCGCTATTTCCGGTTTATATACATTCATGATTCAATATTGGATATTTTATAATGAACAAAGATAAGTAAAATCGTTTTATTATCGTATATTTGTCAGGCTATTCTAACAAAAAAGTTACTAAACAATCATTTTAAAATATGAGACAAGCTAATTTATTTATGATGTCAGCAGCAGTGTTGTTAGCTGCCTGCGGAGGAACCAAAGACGCAGGCAAGACAGATCAGGTGCTTATCGAGAAATCGGATATTAAGATCGAAGGGAAGCGCATGACTCCCGAAGCACTTTGGGCTATGGGACGTATCGGCGGATTCGCCGTATCGCCCGACGGAAAGAAAATTGCGTATACGGTAGCGTATTACAGCGTACCGGAAAACAAGAGTAACCGCGAAGTTTTCGTGATGAACGCGGATGGAAGCGAAAACCAGCAAATCACTCATACCCCGTATCAGGAAAATGAAGTGACATGGATTAAAGGAGGCACCAAACTTGCATTCTTAAGTAATGACAACGGAAGTAGCCAACTCTATGAAATGAATCCGGACGGTAGTGGACGCAAGCAATTGACCCACTACGACGGGGACATCGAAGGTTATTCCATTTCACCGGATGGCAAAAAGCTGCTGTTTATTTCACAAGTAAAGACGAAAGAAAGCACTGCTGAGAAATATCCGGACCTGCCGAAAGCTACAGGTATCATCGTGACCGACCTGATGTACAAACATTGGGATGAATGGGTGACGACAGCTCCACATCCTTTTGTTGCTGACTTCGACGGTAACGGTATCTCCAATATCGTAGATATCCTGAACGGAGAACCGTATGAAAGTCCGATGAAACCCTGGGGTGGCATTGAGCAACTTGCCTGGAATACGACTTCGGACAAAGTGGCTTACACTTGCCGTAAAAAGACAGGACTGGAATACGCGATTTCTACCAACTCCGATATTTACGTTTATGACCTGAACACCCAAAAAACGGAAAATATTACGGAAGAAAACAAAGGATACGATACCAATCCTCAATATTCACCGGACGGCAAATATATTGCCTGGCAGAGCATGGAACGTGACGGATATGAAGCTGATCTAAACCGTCTGTTCATTATGAACCTGGAAACCGGAGAGAAACGTTTCGTAAGCAAAGCATTCGAATCGAATGTGGACGCTTTTGTTTGGGGAGCAGATGCAAAGATGATTTATTTCACCGGTGTATGGCACGGAGAATCGCAGATTTATGCGCTGGATTTGGCCAATGATTCGGTAAAGGCAATCACTTCAGGAATGTACGACTACGAAGGTGTAGCTCTTTTCGGGGATAAACTGATCGCCAAACGTCATTCTATGAGCATGGGTGATGAAATCTACACTGTGGCACTGGATGGCTCTACTACTCAACTGACGCAGGAAAACAAGCAAATCTATGACCAGCTGGAAATGGGTAAAGTGGAAGGTCGCTGGATGAAAACAACAGATGGCAAACAGATGTTGACATGGGTGATTTATCCTCCTCAGTTTGATCCGAACAAGAAATATCCGACTTTGCTGTTCTGTGAAGGAGGTCCGCAAAGTCCGGTAAGCCAGTTTTGGTCTTATCGCTGGAACTTCCAGATTATGGCTGCCAATGATTATATCATTGTTGCTCCGAACCGTCGTGGCTTACCGGGATTTGGTGTGGAATGGAACGAACAGATCAGTGGTGACTACGGCGGCCAGTGTATGAAGGATTATTTCACTGCTATTGATGAAATGGCAAAAGAACCGTATGTAGACAAAGATCGCTTGGGATGTGTAGGTGCCAGCTTCGGAGGATTCTCCGTATACTGGTTGGCGGGACATCATGAACAACGATTCAAAGCATTCATTGCCCATGATGGAATCTTCAATATGGAAATGCAATATCTGGAAACTGAAGAGAAATGGTTTGCCAACTGGGATATGGGAGGCGCATACTGGGAAAAACAAAACCCGGTGGCACAACGTACGTTTGCCAACTCTCCTCACCTATTCGTAGAGAAATGGGATACTCCTATTCTCTGCATTCATGGAGAGAAAGACTATCGTATTCTGGCTAATCAGGCAATGGCTGCTTTCGATGCTGCCGTGATGCGTGGTGTTCCTGCAGAGTTGCTGATTTATCCGGATGAAAACCACTGGGTATTGAAGCCACAGAATGGGGTTCTATGGCAACGCACATTCTTCGAATGGTTGGACAAATGGGTGAAAGGAAAGAAGTAATCTGTGCTTAATTACTTATCAATAAAGTAAAATAAAGGAAGGCTCTGAACTCAAGTAGATTGAGAACAGAGCCTTCTCCATTACATTCATCATAAATCGGCTAAATCTTACTCCGAATAAATATTTTCAATTTCTACAATATACATCTTGTGGAAACCTCCATGAGCACCACCGTACCACTTCTCCAATGATTCCTTATCCAGGAAACATTCCGGTTTGATACCGTCAGCATAAAGCTTCTTACATTCCAGGCTTAAGCGTGCCTGCTCGAACAACACATTGCCATTTTCTGTAAACACCGGTTTCAGTCCGGTCTCTTTTACTTTATCGATATTGCGTCCCGACTTGGAACCACAAACAGCGTGAATCTTCTTATTTTCTTCCCCTAAGAAGGAAAGAGTCAGGTGATCGTTCTTCTCTACAAATTCATACGTATACCGTTCGGGACGGATAAAAACGAAAGCAACAGGCTTGTTCCAAAGCCAGCCGATACCACCCCAACTTGCTGTCATCGTATTAAACTTCTCTTTTGTTCCGGCCGTAACCAGCATCCACTCTTTTCCAATCGCTTCGAAAAAGTTTTCTTTCAAGTCTTTTACTTCTAATTTCTTCATCTCTTTATTCGTTTCTAATTATTTCTGTTTATTCAATTTCACAATCTCACCCAAATAGGGGATCTCCACAGGAATCTTCCGTTTCTTTGACTCTTCCGCAAAAACCTTCGGAGGATCGTGCAAAGGCTCGTCAGACAAGTCGAATGTGCCATAATGCATGGGAATGGTAAGGCCTGCATGCATTTCTTCGGCGGCAATCAATGATTCGTAAGGCGATATATGATTGGGGCGCATAAACCAGCGAGGTTTGTATGCCCCGATACCTAACAAAGCGTAATCCGGTGCTCCGAACAGATCGGGAATCTCACGAAAGTGACTGGAATACCCCGTATCACCACTATAATAAAGAGAAATCCCATTTCCTTGCAGCATAAAAGCTCCCCACAGTCGCTGACCGCCATCACGTACGGAACGTTTGCTCCAGTGTTGTGCCGGCAGAAACGTGATCTTCAATCCCTCATCTTCCATCTGTTGATACCATCCGGCTTCAATCACTTTCATTTCGGGGAACCATCCCTGAATCAGTTCACCGGTTCCCAAGCCGCAGAAAAGCTTCATTTGCGGGTTATTCTTCAATAAGCGGGCTATACTCTGTTTATCCAAATGGTCAAAATGGTCATGGCTGACAAGTAGATAATCAATCTCCGTAAATATGTCAGGATTAGCTGGAAATTCGCTCTGTCTCTTCACAAAAGGAATACTGCCGAACACCGGATCGAACATGATTCGCTTACCTGCCAATTGAAGAAAGAACGAATTATGCCCGAGCCATATCAGGGAATCTCCTACCACCGCATCCAATGAGCGGAGATAACAAACTTTCGGATCCCATTTCACCGTTTTCTTCTCTTTGCGTTGAGGATTGGGCGAAAGACGCCATTTCAGCACGCTGCCCATCCCTGGACGGAAGCGATGCTGCCTGTTAAAAAAACGTCCGCGCACCATCGGATTTCCTCTCCAATAAGGATTGACTGTCGCTAAACGTTCGTTTCTCCTAAAACATATATGTTCACCCATCTTTATTTCCTGAATACGCATTTACAAACTTACATAAAAATTCTCGATTTACGATGAATAAGAGGAAACAAAAAATGTACCCCGGACACACTATCGGGGTACATTTATTTATAAAAGAATAAATATTATCCTTTTTTTAATAGAATGAGGCTTAGTTAACAGCAGTGCAGCCCATACAAAGGCAGTTGCCAGCCAAGAGCAGAAAGATTAATGACCATAATGACCGCACCCAATATCCATAAAATCAGTAACGACCATTTCAAACCTGTTCCCATTGGCGACCAATGGAATAGCTGGCGCAAGATAGTATACAAGAAAGCTCCTAATGGAATACCAATGAGGGCAACTCCGGCAATCGTACCCAATAATGTCATCATAGGAGAGACGGAAACAACCGGCATCCAGTCGATGGCAGGCAACAACTCACAAAGTAAAGCTCCTCCACTGACTGCCACGGCAATTGCCGCAAATACCAACGCTACCAATACGACAGCCAATACGAACAAGACAGGGCAACAGAGAATGACAAGAGCTACCAGAAATATCTTAAAAAGAACGGCTGCAATAGAAACAAATACATCGCCTATCTTTTGAATAAAGGTACGAGGTTTGCCTGAGTTCACATAATTATTAACCCCATCTGCTACCCGTTCGAAACCGTCTGTCACTGTTTTGCCAATATTCTCAATAGTTACCGCTTCTCCACGCATACTCAACTTTTCTGCGGCCGTACGGGCTTCCGGAATAACGAGCCATCCGATAATATAAAGGATAATCATCGGACAATAAGGCACAAACACCAGGATAATCATCAGGATACGCACCAATGTGATGTCCCAACCGAAGTAGGCAGCCAGTCCTGCTGCCACACCACCCAACAATTTATTATCCGGATCACGGAACCAGCGACGTTGAGCAGAGGTTTGCGCATTACTTTGATTAGCGGACGATGCTTGTTCCGTTCTTTTCTGTGAATCTGTATCCTCGTCAGCAATACCAAAATCTTCCGGTTTGCCTACGCGGGCGATGATTTCTTCTACATCCGAAACTGTGATGACCTGTTTTCCTTCAGTTACTTTCTCGGCAAACAGTTCGGCAATACGCATCTCAATATCGTTTACGATCTCTTCCGCACCCTCCTGTTTACGAAAGTAATGTTTCAAATTAGACAGATAATTGTCTAACAGTCGGTAGGCATCGTCATCTATATGATAAACTATTCCTCCTAAATTTATGGTCAATGTCTTTTTCATTTTTATTTCTTCTTTTTCGGATTATCTATTGGCTATATGATTCACTGTGTCGTTAAGTTCTTTCCAGGAAATTTCCAGTTCTCCCAAAAAGACTTCTCCTTGTTCAGTGAGTTTATAGTATTTGCGGGGAGGCCCCTGGGTAGATTCCACCCACTCATAACTTAACAGGTCGTCATTTTTCAGACGGGTCAGCAACGGATACAAGGTGCCTTCCACTACGATCAGCTGGGCTTCTTTCAATTTCTGAATAATATCAGAAGCATAAGCAGGCTCCTTGTGCAGTAAAAGCATGATGCAATATTCAAGCATGCCTTTCCTCATCTGTGATTTTACATTGTCTACTTTCATTATTCACTTCTTTTAGATGGCACAAATATATGCATTACTCAAGTACCTTGCATTACAAAGTACTATAAATTAATAATAATTAAAACATTAGAGAGGGCCCACCTTATTATAAAAAGAAATAATGGCTATATTTGTGCCCGTTAAACCATAAAATAGAAAATACGTATGTTTACAATTCGAAAAGCAACGGTAGCCGATTGCGAGCTTATTCATATGATGGCAAAGGAGGTATTCCCCGCCACCTACAAGGATATTTTATCTCCTGAACAACTGGATTATATGATGGACTGGATGTATGCTCCTTCCAATGTGCGCAAGCAAATGGAGGAAGAAGGACATGTGTATTCCATCGCCTACAAAGAGGATGAGCCATGCGGATACGTCTCTGTACAGCAACAGGGAAAAGATGTATTCCATCTTCAGAAAATCTATGTTCTCCCCCGCTTTCAGGGTGCGCATTGTGGCAGTTTCTTATTTAAGGAAGCAATCAAGTGTATCAAAGGGATGCATCCGGAACCTTGTCTGATGGAACTTAACGTGAATCGTAATAATAAAGCCTTGCAATTTTACGAATACATGGGAATGAGAAAGTTACGGGAAGGTGATTTCCCGATTGGCAATGGGTATTATATGAATGATTATATTATGGGATTGGATATTTAATAAATAAAAATGCCCCGAAACATTTACGATGCTTGTTCCGGGGCATTTTGTTATTTAGTCAATGACGGGATTCTACTTCGCTACGCGTTCCAACCATTTTACCATTGAAAGCATTACAATCATAGAAGCACCTGTTGCACCTACAAATACTAACCAGCAAGCCCAGATAGGAACAGTTGTATACAGAATACCACCGATAAACAGCAGTGAATTACCCACAGCTGTTGCAGCCAACCAACAACCTTGCATTAATCCCTGCAAATGCGGAGGAGCCACCTTAGATACAAACGATAATCCTAGAGGAGAAATGAACAATTCGGCAACTGTAAGGATGAAATACAAACCGATCATAATCCACGGAGTCACACGAATAGCATTTATTTCAGCAGCGCTCATAGTGCCCAACACCTCTTTCGAAGGCAATGTAAAAGAGAATACCATCAAGAATACATATGCCAATGCAGCAATACCCATACCAATGGCAATCTTCATCGGGGTAGAAGGTTCTTTACCATTCTTTTTCATTGAGCCAAACATCCACATGATAAATGGAGTCAGGAATACAACGAAGAACGGATTAACACTCTGGAATATTTCAGCTCCCTTGATCTGCGTAAAACCTAAGTCGATATTAATAACACTCAAATCCACATAGTCACGGGCAAAATAAGTCAAAGAATAACCATTCTGATGGAAGGACAACCAGAAGAAAATAACAATACCAAATACTGCAAACAAAGCATAGATACGTTGTTTGATTTCAGTAGCGCTCATTTGGATTTCTTCCTTATTCACAGTCGCAGTGCCTTTACTAGTTTCCAATTTAGTCGCAGGATCCGGGAAACGTTTCTTATTTGCCATATAAATAATGAGCGAAACAAGCATAGCACCAATAGCAGCCATAAAAGCATACTGAAAACCACGGTTAAACACATCAAGGTAGTTATTAACAAACACACCCATATCTGCTACAGGAGTTCCGTCAAGAACAGCACTCTTAGCCAAAGTTGTCAGATTCTCCATTGCCTGTGGAGCCATATCATTTCCTTTTTCTAAATATTGATGGCACAATTCAGGTAAAGTAGCATCATAATCAAAGTTGTTCACCTTCAACCACCAGTTGCGCACACCAATAGCAATAAACGGCGC
The DNA here is from genome assembly GCF_009193295.2 of Bacteroides luhongzhouii. Lineage (NCBI taxonomy): Bacteria > Pseudomonadati > Bacteroidota > Bacteroidia > Bacteroidales > Bacteroidaceae > Bacteroides > Bacteroides luhongzhouii. The sequence continues at coordinate 4,603,735 of NZ_CP059973.1, forward strand.
AAAAACAGCTCCAATATTGATAAACATATAAAATATCTGGAAACCGGCATCACGAAGATTGGAATATTTAGGATCATCGTACATCTGACCTACCAAAGCCTGCAGATTTCCTTTAAATAAACCATTACCAAAAGCAATCACCAAAAGTCCGAAACAGGTTAATCCCAGATAAAGAGCCATACTAGGAACAGGAGTCGGAGTAGGAATGGCAATAATTAAATAACCGATAGCCATTAATATCAGCCCTACTAAAATAGTGCCTTTGAAATTTTTCGTCTTATCAGCAATAACACCTCCCGCCAAAGCTAAAATATAAATGGAAGCATAAAACGCGGAATAAATGTATCCGGTAGTTGTCTCGGACAATCCAAATTTCGCTGAAATAAACAATGTCAAAATCGCCATCATAATATAGAAGCCAAAACGCTCTCCCATATTAGCTAAAGCAGCAGCAATCAGACCTTTAGGGTGTTTACTGAACATAGATATAAGTTTTTAGAATTAATAAATGATTGATTTAAATAAATATTTCTTGCAAATATATACTTTTTCTTGAGTTTTTGCACAATGATTTGTTAAACTACTCCTCAAATAAACGACAAATTTCTGCCCTGGATTCACGAATCAAATCTTCCGGAGCTATTTTTATCTGAAGCCCCCTCACTCCGGCACTTACATAAATATACGGAAACTGCCGACTGGTTTCATGGATATAAGTAGGAAAATGTTTCTTCATGCCGATAGGCGAACAACCTCCCCGGATATATCCGGTAAGTGGCAGAAGTTCTTTTACGGGAATCAAATCGCACTTCTTATTACCTGAAGCTTTAGCTGCCAGTTTCAAGTCAACTTCATGTTCTCCTGGAATGACACAGACAAAATATCCGCTTTTATCGCCGTGCAGAACAAGAGTCTTAAACACTTGCTCAATGTTTTCTCCTAAATCTGCTGCTACATGAACAGCACTCAAGTCGTTTTCATCCACTTCGTAGGGAATCAATTCATAGGCTATCTTAGCCTTATCTAACAGCCGCGCGGCATTTGTTTTATTGATTTTCATTTTCGTTGTAATTATACTTTCTATATCTGATAAATAAAGAATTAGTGGGAGACAAAGTCCTCTATGACTTTTATTAAGGCACGGATTACACGGCTCTAATTAAATAAAAACTGTGTAATCCGTGCCTTAATTAATATAGCTAGGGATAGTTGACTTTATTAGGGGAACGCCCTCACTCTCTGCTTCAAATTAGAGTCCCAGTTCTTCGCGAAGAAATTTAGGTGTATATCCCTTATGGCTCTTCGCAACTTCTTCCGGGGTTCCGTAACTAAGGAGTTCTCCCCCGCCCTTACCACCTTCAGGGCCCATATCGATAATATAATCCGCCATTTTAATCACATCCAGATTGTGTTCGATGACAATAACCGTATTACCTTTATCCACAAGCTTATTCAGTACTCCCATCAGTACGCGGATATCTTCAAAATGAAGTCCGGTAGTCGGTTCATCAAGGATATAAAGGGTCTTGCCTGTGTCTCTTTTCGATAGTTCCGTTGCCAGCTTCACACGCTGGCTTTCTCCACCGGAAAGAGTGGTAGAAGATTGTCCTAACTTTATATATCCGAGTCCGACATCCTGCAATACTTTTATCTTATTCAAGATTTGCGGAACGTTTTCAAAGAATTCTACGGCACGGTTGATTGTCATGTCCAGCACATCGGCAATTGATTTTCCCTTGAAACGTACTTCCAGTGTTTCCCGATTATAACGTTTGCCGTGACATACTTCACAAGGCACATATACATCAGGAAGAAAATTCATTTCAATTGTCTTATAACCATTTCCCGTACAGGCTTCACAACGTCCACCCGAAACATTAAAGGAGAAACGTCCCGGTTTGTAACCGCGAATCTTAGCTTCCGGAAGCCCTACAAACAAATTACGAATATCAGAAAACACACCGGTATAGGTAGCTGGATTGGAACGTGGCGTACGCCCCAAAGGTGATTGATCGACATTCACTACCTTATCGATGTTTTCCAATCCTTCAATCGAATCGTATTCCAAAGGATCCTGCAAAGAACGGTAGAACTTCTGCGACAGAATAGGTTGCAGAGTTTCATTAATCAAAGTAGATTTTCCGCTTCCTGATACACCCGTCACACAAATTAGTTTACCTAACGGAAACTCTACATCGACATTCTTCAGGTTATTCCCTTTCGCTCCTTTCAGCCAGATAGATTTTCCGTTTCCTTTTCTACGCTTGGCGGGGATTTCTATCTTCATCTTTCCATTCAGGTATTGCGAAGTCATCGTATCGGTTTTCAGCATCTCCTGGGGAGTTCCTGCAAAAACAACTTCTCCACCGAGACGTCCGGCTTTTGGTCCCATATCGATGACATAGTCGGCAGCCAGCATCATATCCTTATCATGTTCCACCACAATCACAGAGTTTCCCATGTCACGAAGTTCTTTCAAAGAGTTGATAAGGCGCAAATTATCACGCTGATGCAAACCGATACTCGGCTCGTCGAGAATATAAAGCACATTCACCAATTGAGAACCAATCTGCGTAGCCAAACGGATACGCTGGCTCTCACCACCGGAAAGGCTGACAGAACTACGGTTCAGTGCCAGATAATCCAAACCGACATCCAACAGGAACTTCAAACGCGTACGAATCTCTTTCAGAATCTCCACTGATATTTTCTTCTGCTTATCGGAAAGGAACTCATCTACCTTCATCAACCAGTCATACAACTCGTTGATGTCCATGTTTGCCAATTCATTAATATTCTTATCATGGATGCGGAAATGCAGCGCTTCCTTATTTAAGCGGGCCCCTTTACATTCAGGACAAACCGTTGTTTTGGCAAACTGTTCCGCCCATTTCTGCGCTGTCGCAGAAGCATCTTTTTCCTGCAACATCTGAATATACTTCACCACTCCTTCATAGGTAACAAAGTAATCGGATGAAGTGCCGATCAGTGAACTCTTGATTTTAATCCGTTCGTCAGATCCGTACAATACTTCATCAATCGCATCGTCCGGCAACTCCTTAATCGGTGTTTTCAGCGTTGCATCATATTTTTCAAGCAAAGCACCTATTTGCCAGAAAATCATCGCATTCTTATATTTTCCCAAAGGAGCTATCGCACCTTCATAAATGGAAAGTTCACGGTCAGGAATCACTTTGTCCACGTCAATCTGATTGACTACTCCCAACCCTTTACACTTCGGACACGCTCCTTGCGGTGAATTGAACGAGAAGTTGTGCGGGGCCGGTTCACGATAAGACAACCCGGTGACAGGACACATGAGCCGCTTACTATAATGCCGGATACTTTCGGACTGGGCATCCAGAATCATCATCAGCCCGTCTCCCTGACGCATGGCAGTTGCCACACTCTGTTTCAGACGCCGGTCATCTTTCTCTGCAACCACTAATTTATCGATAACCACTTCCACATCGTGGTTCTTATAACGGTCGAGCTTCATACCATGCGTAATTTCACGCACTTCACCGTCCACCCGTACATATAAATATCCTTTTTTGCGTATCTGTTCAAAAAGTTCTCTATAATGTCCTTTACGTGAACGTACCAATGGCGCCAGCAGGTATATTTTCTTTCCTTTATAATCTTTCAGAATCAAATCCAGAATCTGCTCTTCGGTGTACTTCACCATTTCTTCCCCCGACAGATACGAATAGGCGATTCCCGCACGGGCATACAACAAACGGAGATAATCGTAGATCTCGGTAGTTGTTCCTACGGTAGAACGGGGATTTTTATTCGTTGTTTTCTGTTCAATGGAGATAACCGGACTCAAGCCTGTTATTTTATCGACATCCGGACGTTCCAGATTGCCCAGGAAATTGCGGGCATACGCTGAAAAAGTTTCGATATAGCGGCGCTGTCCTTCGGCAAAAATTGTATCGAAGGCTAAAGAAGATTTTCCACTACCGCTCAATCCGGTGATAACAGTCAAGCTGTTACGGGGAATCTCGGCATCAATGTCCTTCAAATTGTGCACGCGCGCACCGTACACATTAATATATTCTGTTTCCTGCATATTCATATCCTTCCATAAATGTTGCAAAATTAATGTTTCCGCCCGAAATATGCTCCTAAAAAAGCACAATATTATTTTCTTAACTCAAATCTTATGAAGATATAGGGCATTATTTGTACCTTTGTTCCTTGATTTCAAGAACCAATAGTTATAATTTGATGAAACCGATAAACCGAATATTCTTATTTCTGCTTTTTATAAGCGTTTCATACGCTATCAGTTATGCACAGGAAAACCAATCTTATTTCTTGCATACCATCGAAAAAGGACAAAGTTTATACTCCATTTCCAAGATGTATAATGTCACTACGTCAGACATCATACGTCTGAATTCAGGTTGTGACGAAAAGATCTACGCCGGACAGACCATCAAAATCCCTACAGGAAAAGAGAGTCAGAAGGGAGAAACATTCCATACGATTCAAGCCGGAGAAACATTGTACAAACTGACAACGATGTATAATGTGTCCGCCAAAGATATTTGTGAAGCAAACCCAGGTTTGAGTGCCGAGAATTTCCGTATCGGACAAGTTATTCTGATTCCGCAGAAAAAAGAAGTACAAGCTGATGCTGTAGTTCAAACACCTACTGAACAATCGACCATCCAAGGTCCGGTTGTTCCAAGATGTAAGGATATGCACAAGGTAAAACGCAAAGAGACTATATTCAGCGTGAGCCGTGAATACGGAATCAGCGAGCAGGAGTTGATTGCCGCTAACCCGGAACTGAAAAAGGGCATGAAAAAGGGACAATTCCTTTGCATCCCCTACCCGGCAGCAACCACCGTACAACCTACACAGAAGGAAGATCCATACGCTGTTCCTCCCAGCAATAGCGAGCTTTTCCGCAAAAGCAAGGAGACTCCCCAAAAACTGTCTACCATTAAGGCTGCCTTGTTGTTGCCTTTCCAGGAGGACAAACGCATGGTGGAATATTACGAAGGTTTCCTGATGGCAGTAGACAGTCTGAAACGTACGGGCATTTCTCTTGATTTATATGTATATGATTGTGGAAAAGAGATTTCTACATTAAATACGATTCTTGCCAAAAACGAGATGAAGAGTATGAATATCATCTTCGGTCCGATGCATCAGAATCAAATAAAACCATTGTCAGACTTCGCGGAGAAGAACGACATACGTCTGGTGATTCCTTTCTCTCAAAAGGGAGAAGAAGTATTCAACAATCCTGCCGTTTATCAGATTAATACACCTCAATCTTATTTGTATTCAGAGGTTTATGAGCATTTCACCCGTCAATTCCCTAATGCGAACGTTATTTTCATCGAACCGTCAAGTGCTGACAAGGAGAAAGCTGAATTTATCAGCGGCTTGAAACAAGAGTTGAAAAGCAAAGGAATTCCAATGAGAACCGTCAGCGAAAGCGCAACTAAAGAAACATTGAAAGCAGCACTTCGCAGTGATAAAGAAAACATCTTTATCCCGACATCGGGCAATAATGTCTTACTGATTAAGGTACTTCCTCAACTAACGCTATTAGTCAGAGAGAATCCTGCAGAAAAAATTCACTTGTTCGGCTATCCGGAATGGCAGACTTACACCAGAGATCACCTGGAAAATTTCTTTGAGTTGGATGTATATTTCTACTCTTCATTCTATACAAATACATTGTTCCCGGCAGCTGTGCAATTCACCAACGCTTATCATAAATGGTATAGCAAAGATTTGGCGAGCAAATACCCTAATTACGCAATGCTTGGCTTCGACACCGGTTTCTTCTTCCTGAAGGGATTATCGCTCTATGGCTCGGAATTGGAAAACAATCTGCCTAAGATGAATCTGACTCCGATTCAGACAGGATTCAAATTCCAGCGCGTGAACAACTGGGGAGGATTTATTAATAAGAAAGTGTTCTTCATACGTTTCACTAAGAATTTTGAATTAGTAAAACTTGACTTCGAATAATACGAAAATGATAAAGATAAAACCATTTTTGATTGCAACACTCCTACTTACAGGATTTGCCCTTCCTGCCACTGCCCAAATTGGAGAAGCACGAAGTAATTTATCAGTAGGTGTCAATGGAGGCGTCAACCTAAACAGTGTTTCTTTCACTCCCAGCATCAAGCAAAATAGCTTGATGGGAATTACCGGAGGATTGACGGCACGCTATATATCCGAGAAGTATTTTGCCATGATTTGTGGCGCACAAGTCGAATTAAATTTCTCGCAAAGGGGCTGGGACCAATTGTTTGAGATACCAGGGGAAAACGGAGAAATGGTGAAAGACCCTACTCAAACTTACACCCGTAAAATGACTTATATCGATATTCCTTTCCTTGCCCACCTTGCTTTCGGACGAGACAGAGGATTACAATTCTTTGTTCATGCAGGTCCGCAAATTAGCTTTCTCATCGGAGAGTCAGAGACTATTTCAGGTGTAAACATGGACCAACTTTCCAATACACAGAAAGCCGTGTATGGAGTTAAGATTCAAAATAAATTCGACTATGGTATTGCCGGCGGCGGCGGTGTAGAACTCCGAACAAAAAAAGCCGGTAGTTTCATCGTTGAAGGCCGTTACTATTTTGCGCTGTCTGACTTTTACAGCACCACAAAGAAAGACTATTTCGCCCGTGCAGCGCATGGAACAATCACCATAAAGCTCACATACTTATTTGACCTGAAGAAATAAAACCTTCTCCTTTCGAGAGAAGGAATTTGAGCATTACAAAATATCGTTTTAGGGCTACTCTTTAGAAGATGCTAAAGCATAGCTTTAGAGAGCAAAAAGCATCGCTTTAACCCTTATAAAGCGATGCTTTTCATTAATCATATTAACGAATAACCCAAAGTATAGGGAGGAAATTTATCTCAATCTATCCGCAGCCTTTACCATCACCTCGTCACGTCCAATAGCACGAATAGCCAATATATTCAGAATGATGGAAATAAGTGGTAAACACAATGCCCAGCCTACCCGAAACATATTTGCATCATTCTTCAACGCAAAATAAAAAGCGAGGGCGGCAATGTAATAACCTACCAACAATAAGCTATTGAAAATCGTCATACGAATCTGCAACATACGGTTCTTATATAAAAAAATGGTAGCCACGGCAACGATAGTGCTAAGCATTAGAATCCCGAATAAGCCCCATGTAGACTGAAAAGCATCGTTCACTTCCAATCCTAATACCTTAAAAGGATGTTCACCCATTGTATCAATAAAGTAACCCATCGGCATACACATCGCTGTAATCAGCAATCCTGCAACAATCAATAAATAAACTGTTTGAATTCGTTGAATCATAAGTATTCTAAATAGTAGTTGAGTTAAACAATAATAGCCAAGCAATAAGGAGCAGGGATGATGATCCCACTTACTACTTGACTATCAATTTTTGTCAGAAAATAAATTACTGAAGTTTTTCTTTCTCCTTAGCCGGATTTCTATAATATATTTTCCCTTCGATGTATTCTTGCGTAGCAATCAAGTCCGGTTTCGGCAATTTCTCATAATAACGAGAAATTTCGATTTGCTCTCTATTTTCAAATACTTCTTCCAAATTGTCATTGTAAGAGGCAAACTCTGCCAATTTCTTTGAAAGATCGTTTTTGATTTCTACACTGATCTGATTAGCACGCTTGCCAATAATGGCAACAGTTTCATAAACATTACCTGTATCAGCACAGAGTTCCATCATGTCACGGGTTACTGTTGTAGCAGGAGCATTCGTTTTTTTGTAGTCCATAAATCTATTTAAATTTAGTCTTTAATTACTTTTTGTGATTCATTGAATATTTTCTCGGCTTCTTTCAGATATTTACTTTCGGGAAATTCATTCTTGAAAGCATAATATTCGTCCACTGTTTCGCGGTAACGATCCATCTTCTTGTCTTCTACACTATAGATAGCCATTTCGTGTCTCGCACGCAGAATCAAGATAGAAAGTTCTTCACGATAATCAGTATAAGGATAATCCTTCAGTGCATTTTGAGCTGTGATTACACAAGACTCATAGTTATTGCCTAAATAATTACCCAGATTATAATATAATCTTGCAGAATAAAGTTCTTTCAAAACCAGCTTATCCTGCAAAGCAAAAATCATATCCTGTGCTTCCTGCTTCTTTGTGCTGTTCGGGAAATACTCCATGAACATCTGCAACTGCTGGATAGCCTGATAAGTGCTTGATTGATCCAAACGTGGTTCCGGGGTATCCAGAAATAAAGCTTTACCTGCATGGAAACGTGCCAGTTCGGTAAAAGTACCACGGGGATATGTATTAAAATAGGTGATAAATGTCTGGGCAGCTGTCTGATAATCTTTCTGATTATAATAACTCATTCCCAACATATACAAAGACTCTTCCGCTTTATCGGTTCCTTTAAGAATGGTTATCAACTCATTCAGCAAAGTAGCTGAACGATTATACTGTCCCTTCGCAAAATAGTTTTTGGCGGCTTCGTACTTGTATTCGTAATCGGTGCTTTTCAGCAATTTATTGTACTCTCCACATGATGTTAGAGTAGCCGCCGCAAGCAAAGTTATAATGATATTTTTCTTCATCCTATTTAAAAATAATGCGCAAAGTTACTTATTCGCTGGGAATTTAGCAATTAATCTGTGTTTTTTAATACATAAAAGGCGTTAAACATCGACAAAAGGAGAGAAAATGACGTCGAATCGCAAACGCCAAACTATAAATGGCAGGTAATAAACGAATCACACAGAAATCATGACTGACATAAACCTGACGAACAAACATCAGATACCTTGTTATAAGGCAGAAAAAAAATAGTGACGGTATATGCTCGGGATAGTGACGGTATCAGTGGCATATACCGTCACTATCCGCATCGGATAGCGTCACTATTTTTTATAGCAAAAAAACGGCAAACAAATGTGTTATCCCATTCAAAGACAACACAGCTATTTACCGTTCCCAGTTTATCGTTTACTGCTATATTTACAGCTTGTACAAATCACTTGCAGCCAACAGATCGACTTTCTTTTCTTTCAGCACCTCGATACATTTATCCAGATTGCTGGGGCGAATTACCACATTTGCAATATTGTTATTGGCAAACGAATACATATATTCAATAAATACACCCTCATCTGATAAATATCCCAGCACTTTTGCCAAAGCACCCGGTATATTGGGACAGCTTATACCTACTACATCAGTCACATTCACTGCAAAATGATTATCTTTTAAAGCTTTGTATGCTTTATCCGGATCAGATACTATTCCACGCAAAATACCAAAATCAGCATTTTCGGCAATGCACAAGGCAGAAAGATTGATATTTTCTTTCGCCAGCACTTCAGTCACTTCCGTCAAACGGCCTGACTTATTTTCCAAAAAGATAGAAAGTTGTTTTGCTACCATATTTATTAAAGTATTAAGTAATAAGTATTAAGTATTAGGTAACAGGTATTAGGTTACCTAATACTTATTTACATTTTTCTGTTATCAATCACACGTTTTGCTTTACCTACGCTACGCTCAATGCTGCGAGGCTCTACCAGTTTCACGTTGACTCCCAATCCAAGTACGCTTTGCAAACGTCCACCCAACTTTTTCTTCAAAGCCAGCATTTTGTTGATTTCATCAGAATAGAATTCCGGACGTACTTCAACCTGAAGCTCCATCGTATCGGTATTGTTTTCACGCCCCACTATCAACAGATAATGCGGTTCAAATTCTGCCATTTCAAGGATGACAGATTCAATCTGTGTCGGGAATACGTTCACACCACGGATAATCATCATATCATCACTGCGTCCCAAAATACGATCCATACGTACTAATGTACGACCGCAAGAACATTTATCATGATGCAAGGCAGTCAAATCACGCGTACGGTAACGGAGCAACGGCATCCCCTCTTTGGTCAGGTGGGTAAACACCAGCTCGCCCGTTTGTCCCGGCTCAACCGGTTGCAATGTATTCGGATCGATAATTTCCGGGAAATAATGGTCTTCATTCAAGTGAGTACCATTCTGACATTCGCACTCGTAACCGACACCCGGTCCGGCAATCTCACTCAACCCATAAATATCGTATGCTTTGATTCCCAATTTCTCTTCAATTTCATGACGCATATTTTCCGTCCAAGGTTCCGCACCGAACGCACCGGCTTTCAGTTGAAATTCTTCACGCGGCAAACCGGAATCTTTGATTGCATCTGCCAGATAAAGCGCATAAGAAGGAGTGCAACAAAGCACTGTCGACCCGAAATCATGCATCAAGGTGATCTGTTTTTCTGTATTGCCACTGGACATCGGAATAACAGAAGCGCCGATATTCTCGGCTCCGGCATGTGCCCCCAGTCCGCCCGTAAACAGTCCGTATCCGTATGATACCTGAAAAATATCAGAACGGCCCGCTCCGTAAGCGGTAAAAGCACGTGATATACATTCCGCCCAAGAAGCCAAGTCCTTGCGGGTATATCCGACAACCGTCGGCTTTCCGGTCGTTCCGGAAGAGGCATGAATACGTACAATCTGGCTCATCGGCACGGCACAAAGTCCGAACGGATAATTATCTCTTAAATCATGTTTCGTGGTAAACGGCAGTTTTACAATATCATCAATACTATTGATATCATCGGGAGTTATTCCCATTTCCTGCATCTTCTTTCGATAGAAAGGAGTGTTGTGATAGACGTAATCTACAATTTTCTTGAGTCGTATGCTTTGAATCTTGCGAAGACTTTCGCGGTCCATACACTCAATGCTCTCATTCCAAATCATGTGTTTCTGGTATTACTAGTTGTATGAATCTGTTTTTTGATATTAATATGTTGCAAAGTAAAGGATTTATTTGGAAAAATGATTTGTTATCTCGATTATTTTACCGAATATTGCTCCACTTTTTAGGATTTAACTATGAATTATGAACTAACATCAGCTTATAAACCTACCGGGGATCAGCCGGAAGCGATAGCACAACTGACTGAAGGGGTACTTCAGGGGGTTCCCGCACAGACTTTACTGGGAGTGACCGGGTCGGGAAAAACATTTACCATTGCCAATGTGATCGCCAATATCAACAAACCCACGTTGATTTTGAGCCATAACAAGACATTGGCTGCCCAACTCTATAGCGAGTTTAAAGGATTCTTCCCCAATAACGCGGTAGAATATTACGTTTCTTACTATGACTATTATCAGCCGGAGGCCTATCTCCCGAGCAGTGATACTTATATAGAGAAAGATCTTGCCATCAATGACGAAATCGACAAGCTTCGACTCGCAGCCACTTCTGCCCTACTCTCCGGCCGAAAAGACGTGGTAGTGGTTTCTTCCGTATCTTGCATCTACGGTATGGGAAATCCTTCGGACTTCTACAAAAATGTCATTGAAATAGAACGGGGACGGATGATGGACCGTAATGTGTTTTTACGTCGTCTGGTAGACAGTTTGTATGTCCGCAATGATATCGACTTGAACCGTGGCAATTTCCGCGTTAAAGGTGATACCGTGGATATCTATCTGGCTTATACCGACAATCTGCTCCGTGTCACCTTTTGGGGGGATGAGATTGATGGCATAGAAGAGGTAGACCCGATCACAGGAGTCACCATTGCTCCATTCGACGCCTATAAGATTTATCCGGCCAATTTGTTTATGACGACCAAAGAGGCAACTCTCCGTGCTATCCACGAAATAGAAGATGATCTAACCAAACAAGTGGCATTCTTCGAGTCTATCGGTAAAGAATATGAAGCCAAACGACTATATGAACGGGTGACTTACGATATGGAAATGATCCGGGAGTTAGGGCATTGCTCCGGAATTGAGAATTATTCCCGTTATTTCGACGGTCGTGCTGCCGGCACTCGTCCTTATTGTCTGCTCGATTTCTTTCCGGATGATTTTCTGATTGTCATTGACGAAAGCCACGTAAGTGTACCCCAAATCCGTGCGATGTACGGAGGAGACCGTGCACGTAAAATCAATCTGGTGGAGTATGGTTTCCGATTGCCTGCGGCTATGGACAACCGTCCGTTGAAATTCGAAGAGTTTCAGGAAATGGCGAAACAGGTAATTTATGTCAGTGCCACACCGGCAGATTATGAATTGATTCAGTCTGAAGGTATCGTCGTAGAGCAGGTGATTCGTCCTACGGGACTGCTTGATCCTGTCATCGAAGTGCGCCCGAGTCTTAATCAGATTGACGACTTAATGGAAGAAATCCAGCTCCGCATTGAAAAGGAAGAACGCGTACTCGTCACCACACTAACCAAACGAATGGCAGAAGAACTGGCAGAGTATCTTCTTAATAATAATGTAAGATGTAACTATATCCATAGTGATGTTGATACATTGGAACGTGTGAAGATTATGGATGATCTCCGGCAAGGAATCTATGATGTGCTTATCGGAGTCAACCTGCTCCGTGAGGGACTCGATCTTCCGGAAGTGTCGCTCGTTGCTATTCTTGACGCTGACAAAGAAGGATTCCTCCGCTCCCACCGTTCGCTGACGCAAACCGCAGGACGTGCTGCCCGTAATGTAAACGGCAAGGTAATCATGTATGCGGACAGAATGACGGATAGCATGAAACTGACGATTGACGAAACCAATCGCCGCCGCGAAAAACAGTTGGCATACAATGAAGCAAACGGAATTACTCCGCAACAGATTAAAAAGGCCAGAAACTTGTCGGTATTCGGTAATGCAAAAGAGGCGGATGAACTGCTAAAAGAAAAACATGCTTATGTAGAACCTTCTACTCCGAACATTGCAGCAGATCCGGTAGTGCAGTATATGAGTAAAGCGCAAATGGAAAAGAGTATCGAACGTACTCGCAAACTGATGCAAGAAGCAGCCAAGAAACTCGAATTTATTGAAGCTGCACAATACCGTGACGAGTTGTTGAAACTGGAAGATTTGATGAAAGAGAAATGGGGGTAAAAACTCCCACTCTTCATATCTTACACAATGATTGTCAAAGGTTGAAACTCTTAACAAAACTGTAACACAGGATTCAATCTATTAATTAGTGTTATAAAAACACCAATTAGTAGCTGATAATTTGCAAAGTTGCCGGAACTCCGTATCTTTGCATTGTGTTTTTCATAGTATTAGATTTAAGGTTAACAAAGGTTGGAGCAAGGCGTTGCTCCTTTTTTTATGTCTATACGTCATCTAAAACCTTTTCAACAACTATATCCATAGAAGTGCACATTCACAATAAATGCTGCCCAACTTTATTATCAGACAGCATTTATATTTCAAAATTTACATCAATAAACCTTAGAGCGATTTCTCTATCGCACTCTTAATCAACGGCTCCATAATATCATACCCCTCGCCTGTCGGATGAACTCCATCTTTAGTATATTGGGGATTCAAGGCCTGATTTTCATCCACCATTGCCTTATAATAATTAACAAACGGAATTTTATTAGCTTTTGCATAAGCCTCAATCCGATCATTTAAAGATTTAATTTTCTGTGGAACATCTTTTATTTCCATTCTCCATTTAAATGCAGCGGCAGGCAATACAGAAGTCAGAATCACTTTTATCTTATTTGCTTTTGCCAATTCTGTCATAGAAACGATGTTTCCAAATGTATAATCTTCATTATAAGTTTGTGTATTTTCGGCGACATCATTGGTTCCGGCATTAATCACCACTAAAGCAGGAGAAAGATTAATCACATCTTCCCGAAAACGCAACAAGAATTGATAGGAAGTCTGCCCACTGATTCCACGACCGATGTAACCGTTTGATTTGAAAAAGTCCGGATGAGTACGTACCCACCCTTCCGTAATGGAATTTCCCAGAAAAATAACCCGTTTGTCTTTCTTTGTCGCCTGTGGAAGTGCGGCATTTTGTTTTGAATAACGAGCTAAATTTCCAAAATCATTTTTCTGTGCATAGCTTTCTCCTATTGAGAAACTCAAGCAAACAATAGCCAATAACATCCATTGGCTCAATCTTCTTTTATCCATGTTTATATTAAGTATTAGTAATATGATATTTTGCACAAAGATAAAAAAAACTCCATACATAGACGCCCAAAATATCGAATAACCGTTAAGACGAAAGATATTTTTCTTAATCTATGTTATATAACATGCTATTTTACTTGGATTATTTGCTAATTTCCCAATAGTCCGTATCTTTGCAATGTGTTTTTCATAGTATTAGATTTAAGGTTAACAAAGGTTGGAGCAAGGCGTTGCTCCTTTTTTTATGCCTATATATTAGAAGTGAGTTTAACATACCTTGAATAAAAAGTGATATATACGTTTCTTTATTCCCAAATATAACTTTACCTTTACTGAAAAATCAGAATATGGCAAAGATTACAGTTCAGACCACAGACGTTACTATCTTAAAGATCAACGATACAGATTATATTTCTTTAACCGACATAGCTAAATACAAGACAACAGATACTAATACTGTTATTGCCAACTGGCTACGTAATAGAATGACTATTGAATATCTAGGATTATGGGAAATATTATATAACCCCCATTTTAAACCCCTCGAATTCGAGGGGTTTAGAAAAGAAGCAGGTTTAAATGCATTCACTCTTTCTCCTCAAAAATGGATAGAAACGACCTGTGCTATTGGACTCATATCCAAATCCGGAAGATATGGCGGCACTTTTGCTCACAAAGATATTGCATTCAAATTTGCAAGTTGGATTTCTGTTGAATTTGAGTTATATATAGTAAAAGAATTCCAACGTCTCAAAGAGCAAGAGCAAGCTCAAATTGGTTGGTCAGCAAAGCGAGAACTATCTAAAATTAATTATCATATTCATACTGATGCAATCAAGCAGCATCTTATCCCTCAAGAAATCACTCCACAGCAAGCATCCATGATTTATGCCAGCGAAGCTGATATCCTTAATGTAGCCATGTTTGGAATGACAGCCTTAGAATGGCGTGATACACACCCTAATTTAAAAGGTAATATTCGTGATTATGCCTCAATCAATGAACTTATCTGCTTATCAAACATGGAAAATTTAAATGCCGTTTTCATAAATGAAGGTTTGACACCCAAAGACAGACTTATCAAATTAAATCAAATAGCAATTCAACAAATGAGCATACTAGAAGATATCAAAAATAAAAAGTTATTGAAATAATTTATGGAACAACAAATTCAACTCAACGACCACAACAAGCAGGAGTATCCTCCTATGCATACAGCAGAGCATCTACTCAACGCAACCATGGTGAAAGCCTTCGGTTGCCCGCGTTCCCGCAATGCCCACATCGAAAGAAAAAAGAGCAAATGTGACTATATACTTTCCTCATGTCCGACAGCAGAACAAATCCAGTCAATTGAAGAGATGGTAAATGAAGCAATTGATCAAAACCTACCTGTGACTGTTGAGTATATGACACACGAACAGGCCAAAGACATCGTAGATTTAAGCAAACTACCTGCTAACGCAAGTCCTACCCTTCGCATTGTCCGCATTGGAGATTATGACGCCTGTGCCTGTATCGGATTGCATGTATCAAATACTTCTGAAATGGGAACTTTCAAAATCATTAGCTATGACTATGACAAAGAAAGGCAAACATTAAGAATGAGATTCAAACTAATCGAGAAGAAATAGACATATTATCAAATTAATATCTATCTTATATAAAATAAATAAAAACAGGATACATTTTGTCATCATCATTGCAAAATTGGCATTATTATAATGACAAATAGACAATTTTAGTCTCAAAAATCACTTGGCATAAGGTTTGCACTTATAGAAGCGAACAACGGTTCGAGAGCGGATGACGGAAACCGGGAAAACCGGTAACCACCAGAAGTGAAAATACCGAAGTTCAAGAATAATTAACTGAATGTTTAACTTAAAGATAGGAGACTAAAATTATGATGCCTGTTAGAAGAACTCAAAGTTGGTTACCAAGTATCTTTAATGATTTCTTTGATAACGATTGGATGGTAAAAGCAAATGCTACTGCACCTGCAATTAATGTTTTGGAAACAGAAAAAGAATACAAAGTGGAATTGGCTGCTCCGGGTATGACGAAGGATGATTTCAATGTTCGCATTGATGAAGATAATAACCTCGTTATCAGCATGGAGAAGAAGACTGAAAACAAGGAGGAAAAGAAAGACGGTCGCTATCTGCGTCGCGAATTCTCATACTCTAAGTTTCAACAAACAATGATTCTACCGGATAATGTAGACAAAGAGAAAATTGCTGCATCTGTAGAACATGGCGTTCTAAATATCGAACTTCCGAAACTCTCTGAAGAAGAAGTAAAGAAGCCAAATAGACAAATCGAAATAAAGTAATACAGTAACCACTTACTATTCACCGGAGACGGTGATGAAAAGGATCAAAAACAGCTCTCTCCCTTAAAGGGAAACGAGCTGTTTTTTTATTGTCTTTGCAGGCAATGCCGCCTTATTATCTTCAGTTGTTCTTCCGATAACTAATTACCGCCCAACTATTAAACACGACTGCAAAAAGCAACAATATTCCGAACTGCGGCAGCAAATCAAAGAAACCACTCCCCTTCAGATATATCATTCGCATCACCTCCATAAAATACCTCAAAGGATTGAATATCGTTATTATTTGTGCCCATTCCGGCATGCTGCTAATGGGGGTAAACAAACCGCTCATCAAAATCACCACCAACAAACAGAACCACATAACAAACATTGCTTGCTGCATCGTTGCTGAATAGTTGGAAACGACAAGTCCGAAACCGGACATCACCAGAACAAAAAGAACCGCGAAAAAGTAAATCAACAGAAAATGTCCGACAGGTGCTATGCCATAAATTAACCAAGCTAATATGAAACACACCGTCAGCACTAAAAAACCAATCAGCCAATAAGGCAAGAGTTTTGCCAGAATAAAAACAAACTTCGGAACCGGAGTCACATTGATTTGCTCTATTGTCCCCACTTCCTTCTCGCTAACCACATTCAATGCAGGCAAGAAACCACAAATCAAAGTCAACAACATGACCATCAATGCCGGAATCATATAGAGCTTATAGTTCAGATTCGGATTAAACAATCCCTGCGTATCAACCTGTATGGAAGGGAAAGCGCCGGAAACGGTAGCTGTTTCGGGATGTTCCGAACGTAGTTCGACTGCATAATCATTAATGATAGAAGATAAATAAGAACTGCCCAGACCGCCTTTTGTTCCATTCACGGCATTGGCTGCTATCAATACATGAGCATCCTCTCCATTCATCCAGTCCCGTTCCAAGTGCCTCGGAATTTCCATCACAATATCCGCCGTTCCAATTTCAATGTTTCGAAGACCTTCTTCATACGAGGCCGGTATTTCTACCAAGCGAAAGTAAGTGGAGGCAGCAATCTTATTCACTAAACGTTGCGAAATAGCGGAATGGTCATTATCCACAATATTCAGCTGTATATTCTTGATTTCCAGATTTACCGCCCAAGGCATCAATAGCATAATCATGCACGGAAATACAAGAATCAATTTCGGAAGAAACGAATTGCGAAGCAATTGTTTAAACTCTTTTTCTATCAGGAACTTTATCATAAATAATTCTTCAGTTGGCCAATGTACCAATTGACATGCAGGATAGCACAGTCAATTGACATATCAACATATTATATTATTCCAATCTATACTTGAATTTCTTGATACTGATCGTAATAAGTACCGTCACCATTAATAATAAGATGCCAATCTCCTTATATACCAATACAACAGGCACTCCTTCAATCATCAATTTTCGCACAGCCTGAATATACCAACGCGCCGGAAGTATATCCGAGATCCATTGAAGTATCAACGGCATACTCTCAATAGGGAAAATCATCCCCGATAAGAGCATTGTGGGCATCATCAGCATCAAACCGGAAACCAGCATGGCCGCAACCTGTGTACGCGTGATTGATGAAATCAATAAGCCCAATGCCAAGGATACGAAGATAAACAACAAAGAGACTGTTATCAACCAGAACAAACTTCCTACTACCGGAACATCCAGTACAAAGACCGAAAGTAAAAGGATGGTAATCAGATTGACAAACGACAACACAAAATAAGGTACAGCCTTTGCCAAAATAATAAATAGTGGCCTCACAGGCGAAACCAGTAATACTTCCATGGTACCCGTCTCTTTTTCACGAACGATGGAAATCGAGGTCATCATAGCACAAATCAGCATCAGGATCAAACCCATTACCCCCGGAACAAAATTATAAGCACTCTTCATTTGCGGGTTATACAACAGTTTTATATCAGGCGTTAAACGGGCAGCCGACATATTGGGCGGCATCATTTCCTGACCTACCATAGAAACAATTCCCGTCGCATAATTAACCTGCGAAGTCGACATATTCGGATCTGTCGCATCTACTACCAGCTGTACACGAGCATCACCCGTATAGAGATCATCAACAAAACGTTCGCTAAAAACAATCGCCATATCAACTTTATTCTTCAGAAAAGCAGCTTCCATTTCCTGGGGCGAATGGAAACTCGCAGTAACGGTGAAATACTCACTAGCGTCCAAACGATCAATTATTTTTCGTGTCACCACATCATTAGAAGGATCGAGTACCGCTAACCGGACATTTTTCACCTCTGTAGTGATGGCAAAACCGAATAGTATAATTTGCACAATCGGCATCCCCAACAAAATCAGCATGGTTCGCCGGTCACGGAAAATATGATAAAACTCTTTCTTTACAAAAGCTATAAACTGTCTCATAATCAATCTGCTTTACGCACCGCACTGCGGGCTAATTTCTGAAAAACATCATCCATCGTTTCCGCGCCAAATTGTTGCTTCAGACGGGCAGGTGTATCAAGAGCTTTAATCTGACCGTCCACCATGATAGATATCCGGTTACAATATTCCGCTTCATCCATATAATGGGTAGTGACAAACACGGTGATTCCCTGATCGGCTGCCTGATAAATCAATTCCCAAAACTGCCTTCTCGTAGCAGGATCTACTCCACCCGTCGGCTCATCCAGAAAAACAATTCTCGGTTCGTGGAAGATTGAAACTGAAAAAGCTAATTTCTGCTTCCATCCCACCGGAAGACTCTTCACCAGAGTATCCCGCTCGGAAGCAAGCCCCAGGCGATCCAACAATTCTTCCGTCTTCCGTTCTATCTCTTGCTCTTTCATCCCATAAATCCCGGCAAACAGACGGATATTCTCCCACACTTTCAAATCTTCATACAGCGAAAACTTCTGACTCATATATCCGATATGCTTCTTTACTTGTTCAGCCTCCCGGAAAATATCATATCCTGCCACCTTTCCTATGCCCGATGTCGGTTTGCTCAATCCGCAAAGCATGCGCATAGCTGTAGTCTTTCCGGCTCCATTGGCACCCAGGAAGCCAAATATCTCTCCCCGATTCACCTGAAAGGAGATATGATCTACCGCTGTAAAATTGCCAAAACACTTTGTCAGTTGCTCCACTTCAATGACCGGAGCGGTTCCATGTCTCACCTCCTCCCGTTCTAAAGAAGGAGGACAAAGGATGGACGCAAATTGCTGAAGAATACGCTCGGGGGTATCAATGCCATGAATCTTTCCATGATTGATAAAAGCAATCCGGTCACATTGCCGGGCTTCATCCATGATGGGAGTAGAAACAACAATAGTAATACCCTGTTCCCGCAAGTTCCGAAGCATTTGCCAAAATTCCTTGCGCGACACAGGATCCACCCCGGTAGTGGGTTCATCCAGAAATAAAATATCCGGTTTATGGATCAAAGCACAACTCAACGCCAGTTTCTGCTTCATACCACCCGACAAAGCCCCTGCCCTTCTTTTCCTGAACGGTTCTATCTGCTGATAGATATCTTTAATTAAATCATAGTTCTCCTGAACAGTCGTATGGAATACGGTTGCGAAAAACTCCAGATTCTCCTCTACTGAAAGATCCTGATAAAGTGAAAAACGACCGGGCATATATCCCACCTTCGTACGAATCTGTTTATAATCTGTTGCCACATCCAGTCCACCGATCGTGGCCGTTCCCTTATCTGCCAGCAGCAAAGTAGTCAGAATACGGAATAGGGTACTCTTACCGGCACCGTCAGGACCTATCAGCCCAAAGATTTCTCCCCGTTCTACAACAAAAGAGACCTCTTTCAGCGCTTCCACCGTTCCATAGCTCTTGCCGACTTCTTTCACAACCACTATGGGTGCATCCTTCTCCATCTCCTTGACTTTAATTTTTAATCTTCACTCTTTAATTTTACTCCGCCATACATACCAATCTTCAATGCTCCGTCATTCTGCACCGCAATCTTCACCGCATAGACCAGATTAGCACGTTCATTCTTCGTCAGAATTGTTTTGGGAGTGAATTCCGAACGATCGGAAATCCATGTCACTTCCCCCGGATAAGCTTTCTGCTCCGAGTTGCCATAGTCAGCATACACAGTCACTTGATCTCCCAGTTTCACTTTTGACAACTGTTCAGAAGTAATGTAAGCCCTCAAATACATACGATCCACTTCGCCCACCTTAAATAAAGGCTTGCCAATAGCCGCCAATTCACCGGCTTCCGCATATTTAGCCAACACCGTCCCTTCGATAGGTGACTGGATATGACATTTATCCAATTGATCCTCCACTTGCGCTACCTGTATAGCAACCGAATTACCTTGTTCTGTAAGGCTATTCGTACTATTACGCAATGATGATTCCTGTGCGACGAGTTGCCGTTCGAGTAATTTGACTTGCGCATCCCAATCATCCAGTTGTTTCTGATTGGCCGCACCTGCAGCAAGCAAGTTTTCCACCCGTTTCCTCTCACGCTCTGCCGTGACAATTTGCTGCTTGGTAGCGGCAATCTGTTTGGCAAGATCAGGACGCTGGTTTTCTACTGATTTCATACTGGCTTCCAATTGCAGTTTCTTTAAATACAATTGTACCGTATCTACCAAACCGATCTCCTCACCCGCTTTCAGCTTTGTTCCCTCTTCTACTTCCAGTCGTAGCAATTTTCCGGCAGCCTCGGCGGACACTATTACTTCCGTAGCTTCAAATGTACCGGTTGCGTCATAATCAGGTGTTCCATTTCCGCAGGCAGATAACATCATCAACGTTATCCCCCACATTCCTATTTTTGTTATTCTTTTCATATCCGGAGAAGTTATATTAATAATTCGTTGTATATTTCAATTGATAAATTCCCATCAACCGTTGAATCTCATGCATGGCTTTCGACTGACGCGCCAAGCTCTCATTGGTCAGTTCACGTAACATTTCAGTCACGGTCAACGTTCCATTTGCCACCTTTGCTTCGGCAGCTTTACGGATATTCGTACGCAACCGGATAATTTCATCATCATCCCGCATTTGCTTCTCCAAAGAACGGATAGCCTGATCCTGCTGTGTCATTTCCAGTCTTGTATTGAAAAGGAATACATCCCGGTTATTATCCAGTTGCTGCCTTTTCTTCTCGATCACCCGACGGTCATTTTTCAAAGTATACAGACTACCGAAATTCCATGAAAGCCGGACACCTGCCATATAATAAGGAGAGAATTCATTCTTCAGCATATTCAATCCGGGATTTCCATAAGCCCCCTGTACAAACAGTCCGAACTGTGGAAGATGACGCACACTCAAAGCCTTCTCCTGCACTTGCAGTCCGGCTCCCTGTGCATCAAACAAAGCCAACTCCGGGCGACGAATCTCACTGACAGCCGAAACCATACTTTGAGGTACAGGTTTCTCCAGCACCGTCTCCGGAGACAGCGCTTCTCCTACCAACAGTGAAAGCATTTTCAAATAAGCTGCACGTGATGATACTAAATCCACTCTTTTCTGTTTTGTATTCAACTGCTCCACTTTCACTGCATCCAAATCAGCCTGATTGGCTATTCCATTTTCCACATAAGCAGTAATCTGACGATAATTTCTCTCTAGTTCATCTTGCAACAATGTATTTTGTTTGATTTGTTCGTCCAGCAGGAGAATTCCAAAATAAAGATCGTTCACGCGGTTGTTCAGCGCATACATATCTACATTCAGTTTTTCTTTCTCCACTTCAGCCTCTGCAATCGTCTGCTTCTTCTGCATACGGATTCCTCCTCCGTCCCATATCTTCTGTTGCAACTCCAACATTACCTGATATTGGTCTTTGGACAATCCTTTTAAATCTACTCCGGGAAGTTTTACCGGAATTTCTGTTACATCACTCTGATAAGAGGCCTTAGCCGAAAGAGCCAATTGAGGTAAATATCCCTTGGCTGCATTTTCCAGGTTATATTCCTTTGTCTTCTCCACTAAGCCATACTGATGTACCAGCGGGTAATTATCCTGCGTCTTCCGCTGACATTCTTCCAATGTAATCTGCGCATACGCTCCTGCTACATACAGTAAAAAGGAGAGACTGAAAATCATTCTTTTCATATCCATCATTTCTTTGGTTTCTTCGAAAGACAAAGATAAGTATTTCAAAGACACTGGTCGTTTCCAAAAGTTGGTAAATATGTTCTATTAGTTCGAAAAATAGAAAAAAGCAAATAAATATGCTGCATTTTATTACCTTTGCCGGAAAAGAGAGAAGAAAATGGAACAAAAAGAACCGATAGAGTTAGCACTTAAATTATTAGACAATCTCAATATTGTCCGGCATAACGAGTATCGCTATATATCTTCTGATTTCGGGTTCGTCAATAGCTTTGTGAAAATGGAAACGGCTCTTTTCTCACTCGGTCAGCCGTATCGTATTAAAGAAGGGCGCATTGCATTCGTCAAACAAGGTTCTGCCCGAGTTCTCATT
Organism: Bacteroides luhongzhouii; assembly: GCF_009193295.2. Lineage (NCBI taxonomy): Bacteria > Pseudomonadati > Bacteroidota > Bacteroidia > Bacteroidales > Bacteroidaceae > Bacteroides > Bacteroides luhongzhouii. The sequence continues at coordinate 4,626,548 of NZ_CP059973.1, forward strand.
AATCTGATTGAGCATATCATCCAACCGGGATACATTTCAGTAATCGCCCCCAATTCTATCATTCAAATTATAGAAATATCTCCTGATTTTGATATGCAAATGATGGCAGCCGATCATGATTTCCTTCCTATACCCGGAAAAGATGATTTTTTCTCTTACCTTCTCCATCATCAGAAAAATATCTTATTGTTACTACTTCCACAAGAGCAGCAACAAGTGAAAAACTATTTCACTTTGATATGGGGAGTATTGCAGGAACCGACATTCCGCAAAGAAGCTATACAACATCTTTTGGTCAGCCTTCTCTATTATTTAGCATATATCGCTCAAAATAACATTGAGCTGAATCCTGTCCAGTTGACAAGGCAGGAAGAGATTTTCCAACGTTTCATCTCTCTTGTCAATACGCACAGTAAAAAAGAGCGTAACGTGAATTTCTATGCGGACAAGCTATGTCTCACTCCGCGTTATCTGAACACTGTCATCCGACAGGCCAGTCAGCAAACAGTAATGGACTGGATAAACCAGTCCATTATACTAGAAACAAAAGTATTGCTAAGACATAGCAATTTGCTCGTTTATCAAGTTTCTGATGAATTAAATTTCCCTAATCCTTCTTTTTTCTCGAAGTTCTTTAAACGAATGACAGGAATGACACCACACGAATATCAGCAAACGAAATAATCTTTATTTCGAGAACTCTTTAATCCGTTGCTCCTCTTCCAGTTTACAAATTAGTAATGTATTATCTTTCTCTGCGATGATATATCCATCTAACCCTTGAACAACAACTCGTTTTTCTTCGCTGGCATGCACAATACAATTCTTACTGTCATACAAACGTATATCGGTTCCTACCGTAGCATTTCCCGATTTATCCTGTGGTAAAAGACCGCGAAGTGCTCCCCATGTGCCTAAATCCGACCAGCCGAAAGAAGCTGGCAAGACGTAAATCGCCTCCGCTTTTTCCATCACCGCATAGTCGATAGAAATACTTTCGCAAGTTGGGAATAACTTTTTGATTGTTTCATTTTCTTTTTCCGTATAGAAATCCGGGAAAATACGATCAAAAATTTGTGCGATACCCGGAGCATATACACGCATCACGGAAGTGATAGTACGCACGTTCCACACAAAGATTCCCGCATTCCAAAAGAAACTGCCTTCCGACAAATACTTTTCTGCTGTCTCTTTATCGGGTTTTTCCTTAAATGCGTCCACCGTATAAATTTCTTTATCAGTCTGAAGCTGGTTGGCAGCAGCAATATATCCGTAGCCGGTCTCCGGACGAGTCGGCCGAATACCTATTGTGACAATAGCACTGCTATCATCTGTGAAGCGAAGCGCTTTCTCCATCACTCTACGGAACTCGCGTGTATCAATGACTAGTGCATCCGAAGGAGTTACTACAATGTTAGCACCGGGATGCTTCTTTTTGATTTTCCAACAAGCAAACGCGATACAAGGCGCAGTATTTCGTGCACAGGGTTCCGCTAAAATATTACTTTCCGGAATTTCCGGCAACTGCTCCCGAACAATATCAATATATTTTTCAGAAGTTACCACCCACATATTTTCTCTGGGGCAAACACCATCAAACCGATCTGCCGTCAATTGAATCAGTGACCGGCCACATCCCATTACATCAATAAATTGTTTAGGACATTCCGGAGTGCTCATCGGCCAGAAACGGCTCCCTATGCCACCAGCCATTATTACAACATGATTATCCATACCTATCATTCTCCTGTTAAAAAAATGTTATTTAAATAAGTGCGCAAGTTACATTAAAATGTCCAAAACAACAAATAAAGCCCAAGAGTATTTAATTTTCCAACTGAATAATCGGAAAATTGTATTTCTACAATAACAGACAAAGGCCGCTCCCCAATAATAGGAACGACCTTTGTCTTTTCATCTCAATAAGATATAATCATCTTATTTATATTCTGCCCAGCTCTTGATAGCAATATCATCAACACTCATCGTACAGAAGGCATTGATAAACGCACTGGCCAGACGAGCGTTCGTAATCAACGGGATATTCAAGTCGATGGCAGCACGACGGATTTTATACCCATTATTTAATTCTCCGGCTGTCAGATTCTTTGGTATATTGACTACCATATCTATTTCCTTGGTATGAAGCATCTCCAACGCCTGCGGATGTCCCTCTTCACTCGGCCAATATACATGAGTACTTTCAATGCCATTCTCTGCAAGCGTTTTATGTGTACCACCCGTCGCAAAGAGTTTGTATCCCTTATTCACCAGCATACGGGCCGCATCCATCATATCCGCTTTTTGCTTCATCGTGCCCGTGGAAAGCAGGATATTCTTTTTCGGAATGCGATAGCCTACAGAAAGCATTGCTTTCAATACAGCACAAGAAGTATCCATACCGATACAACCTACTTCACCGGTGGAAGCCATATCTACTCCCAACACCGGATCCGCTTTCTGCAAACGGTTGAAAGAGAACTGTGAAGCCTTGATTCCGACATAATCCAGTTCGAAGAGATTCTTTTCCGGTTTTTCGACAGGCAGACCGAGCATAACCTTAGTTGCCAATTCGATAAAATTGATCTTCAACACTTTGCTGACAAACGGGAAAGAACGACTGGCACGCAAGTTACATTCAATCACCTTGATATCATTGTCTTTCGCCAAATACTGAATATTAAACGGACCGGAGATATTTAAAGCCTTGGCAATCTCACGGCTGATACGCTTAATACGACGAACAGTTTCTACATATAGCTTCTGTGGCGGGAACTGAATAGTCGCGTCACCGGAGTGTACTCCCGCAAATTCGATATGCTCACTTATAGCGTATGCCACGATTTCGCCATTCTGCGCCACGGCATCCATTTCTACCTCTTTGGCATGTTCGATAAACTGACTTACTACCACCGGATGTTTCTTCGATACATTGGCTGCCAATTTCAAGAAACGCTCCAGTTCTTCCTGATTGGAACAAACATTCATCGCAGCTCCCGAAAGCACATAAGACGGGCGAACGAGTACGGGGAACCCTACTTCTTCGACAAACTCATGGATATCTTCCATAGAGGTCAACTCACGCCAACGGGGTTGATCCACCCCGATACGATCGAGCATGGCAGAGAATTTCTCACGGTCTTCAGCATTGTCGATACTCTTAGCACTTGTACCGAGAATATTAACCTTCTGTGCGTCCAGACGCAAAGCAAGGTTATTCGGAATTTGTCCGCCAGTAGACACAATTACCCCATGCGGATTCTCAAGCTCCAGAATATCCATCACGCGTTCGAAAGTCAATTCGTCAAAATACAAGCGATCGCACATATCATAGTCCGTAGATACAGTTTCAGGATTATAATTAATCATCACGCTGCGCCATCCTTCTTTACGAATAGTATTCAAAGCCTGCACTCCACACCAGTCGAATTCTACGGAAGAACCGATACGATAAGCACCGGACCCCAGTACGACGATGGATTTATGGTCGCCCAAGTAATGCACATCATTCGCCACACCGCTATAAGTAAGATACAGATAATTGGTTTGTGCCGGATATTCGGCTGCCAAAGTATCAATCTGCTTCACAACTGGAAGAATACCCGCCTCTTTACGGTGTTTGCGGACATAAAGAATACCATCCTCCATATCACCTTCGTAGCCGATGGCACGGGCAACCTGAAAATCAGAGAAACCTTGAACCTTAGCTTTACGAAGCAATTCGTTCGGCAGATCGACAATCTGTTTGTGGTTGTTTCCCCAGCTATGCAGTTCCTCGGAAGTCTGCATGATATTCATCAATTTCTGAAGGAACCATTTATCAATCTTAGTCAGTTCATGCACCTGGTCGATGGTGTAGCCGGCACGAAAAGCCTTCGAGATAACAAAAATACGTTTATCAGTCGGTTCGCGCAAAGCCTTGTCGATGTCGGAAATAACTAACTCCTTGTTTTCTACAAATCCGTGCATTCCCTGTCCGATCATGCGGAGACCTTTCTGGATAGCTTCTTCAAAAGTGCGCCCGATGGCCATCACTTCACCGACAGATTTCATGGAAGATCCCAATTCTTTATCTACGCCGTGGAATTTACCCAAATCCCAACGTGGAATCTTACATACTACATAGTCCAGTGCCGGTTCGAAGAAAGCAGAAGTAGTCTTTGTTACAGAGTTCTTCAGGTCGAAGAGTCCGTAACCCAGTCCCAATTTGGCCGCAACAAAAGCCAGCGGATAACCGGTTGCCTTAGATGCCAAAGCCGATGAACGGGAAAGACGGGCATTTACTTCAATCACCCGATAATCTTCGGATTCGGGGTCGAAGGCATATTGCACATTACATTCGCCCACAATACCGATGTGGCGGATGATACGTATTGCCAGCTCCCGGAGTTTATGATATTCCTTATTGGTAAGTGTCTGTGATGGAGCAATAACGATAGACTCACCGGTATGAATACCCAGCGGGTCGAAGTTTTCCATATTACAAACAGTGATACAATTATCGAAGCGGTCACGTACTACTTCATATTCCACTTCTTTCCAACCACGAAGAGATTTTTCCACCAATACCTGCGGAGAGAAAGAAAATGCCTTTTCTACCAAAACATCCAATTGCTGTTCATTATCACAGAAACCGGAGCCCAAGCCTCCCAAAGCGTAAGCAGCACGAACAATCACGGGATACCCCAGTTCTTTTGCTGCGCGACGCGCATCTTCCGCGTTTTCTACAGCTTCACTCTTAATGGTCTTTACATTGATCTCATTCAATTTCTGAACGAAAAGTTCACGATCCTCGGTATCCATAATGGCCTGTACCGGAGTGCCGAGCACCTTCACATTATATTTTTCAAGAATACCTTCTTTGTACAATGCCACTCCACAGTTCAAGGCTGTCTGACCACCAAACGCCAGCATAATACCTTCCGGTTTTTCTTTCTGAATCACTTTCTCTACAAAATACGGAGTCACCGGGAGGAAATAGATTTGATCCGCCACTCCTTCGGACGTCTGTACCGTAGCAATATTAGGGTTGATAAGAATTGTTTCAATGCCTTCTTCTTTCAAGGCTTTGAGTGCCTGCGAACCGGAATAGTCAAACTCACCGGCCTCACCGATTTTCAGGGCACCGGAACCCAACAGCAATACTTTCTTTATATTTTCTTTCATTGATTCTACTTTCTGGTTCACCACAGATTACGCAGATTGACACAGTCTTTTTAATAACCGATGGTGAATATGAATTACAATAGTTTTACAAATTCATCGAACAGGAATTCCGTATCCGTAGGTCCACTCGCTGCTTCCGGATGGAATTGTGCAGAAAACCAGGGGTTTCTTTTATGCTTGATTCCTTCGTTAGAGCCATCATTCATATTGATAAATAAGGGTTCCCAATCTGCGCTCAACGTATTATTGTCTACAGCATAACCGTGATTTTGTGAAGTGATGAAGCAACGTTCCGTACCTACCATACGCACCGGTTGGTTGTGGCTACGGTGACCGTATTTCAATTTATAAATCTTGGCTCCTCCCGCTTTCGAAAGCAGTTGGTTACCCATGCAGATTCCGAAGATAGGCAGTTTCTCGTTTGCCATTGCCTTGCGGATATTCTGCACCGCAGCATCACAGGTATCCGGATCCCCCGGTCCGTTGGAAATAAACAGTCCGTCATACTTAAATCCGTTATAATCATAATCCCAAGGTACACGAATCACCTCAACATTCCGTTTCAGCAGACAACGAATGATATTAGTCTTCACACCGCAATCTACCAACACCACCTTTTTAAGTTGTGAGTTAAAACCTGAAAGTTGAGAGTTGAGCTGCTCAACAGGAGTCGTTAATGAGAAAGAATGAGAGGTTCCGTCAGGAAGATAAGAGATTATTTCTTTGCAACTTACTCTGTCTACATAATTAATACTTTCATAATCTTCCATTTTCAATTCATCGTTCTCCACTTCATCGAAAACGATTTTCCCCATCATTACTCCATGTTCACGAAGCACTTTAGTCAGCTCGCGCGTATCAATGCCTGTAATGCCGGGAACTTGCTCCCGTTTCAACCAGTCGCCGAGACTTTCCACTGCGTTCCAATGGCTGTATTCATAAGAATAATCACTTACGATAATCGCTTCCGCATGAATCTTTTCACTTTCCATGAAAGTGGCAAGTCCATTCGGCTCGATAGTGAAAGGAGGAACACCGTAGTTACCTACCAAAGGATAGGTAAGCGTCATCAACTGTCCGGCGTATGAAGGGTCAGTGAGGCTCTCCGGATATCCGGTCATGGCAGTATTAAACACTACTTCGCCCGCCACCGGCTTCTCGTAGCCAAACGACTTACCGGAAAACCGGCTCCCGTCGTCAAGGATTAATGTCACATTTCTCATTCTTATTATTGAATCGTTGTATGGTTGTTAGAATTGATACATTTGTTCTATATAGTCGATGAACGCCCGGTTCACCATTTTCACACCCCCCGGTGTAGGGTAGTTGCCGCTAAAATACCAGTCGCCTTTATGATGCGGACAAGCTTCGTGCAATCCCTCCAACGGTTGATAAACAATTTCCACTTTCGCCTTGGTTCCCTTGGGTGTCAGCAGTTCCACCATTTTGGCTGAGATTTCCTCATCAGTGAACGGAGCATAAATATCTTTCACATAGTTTACCATCTGCTCTTTCGGCAGTCCTACCTGCTCTTTCGACTTACGATATGCAGCCGCAATCACATCTTTCATATCCCGTTCCTTTAAAAGTTCGACAGCAGCCCTGAAGGCGATAAACTCGCTCATCTTTGCCATATCAATACCGTAATAGTCAGGATAACGCACTTGCGGAGAAGAAGATACAATGACAATCTTCTTCGGACCGAGGCGGTCGAGAATACCGATGATACTTTGTTTCAGCGTAGTACCACGCACAATGCTGTCATCGATAATCACCAGATTATCGACACCGGGTACAAGACTTCCGTATGTAATATCATACACATGGGCAGCCAAATCATTACGGCTGTTTCCTTCGGCGATGAACGTACGGAGCTTAATATCCTTGATTGCCACCTTTTCGCTGCGAATGCGACGGGAAAGAATAACTTCCAGTTCTTCCATATTCGGGTTATGCCCCAATGCAGCGATCTGCTGCACTTTCTCTTCATTCAAGTAATCATCCAGTCCCTGCAACATTCCGTAGAAAGCAACCTCCGCAGTGTTGGGAATAAAAGAGAAAACCGTATGATCGATGTCATTATTGATTGCTTTCAGTATTCTCGGAACCAACTTTTCGCCCAACCGTTTCCTTTCTTTATAAATATCGACGTCACTGCCACGGGAGAAATAGATACGTTCGAAAGAACAGGCCTGATTTTCGCGCGGCTTATTGATTTGCGAAGTACGTATCTTACCCTCTTTGCTAATCAGCAACGCCTGCCCCGGTTGCAGTTCCTTGATTTCCTCAAACGGAACATTCAAAGCTGTCTGGATAACCGGACGTTCGGAAGCAAGAACAGCTATCTCGTCATCCTGATACCAAAATGCAGGCCGGATGCCCCACGGGTCGCGAATAGCGAAAGACTCACCGCTTCCGGTCAATCCGCAGATAACATACCCCCCATCCCATTCGCGACTGGAAGTACGCAGTACGTTTGCCAAATCAATATGTTCTTCTATATAATGCGTGATGCTCATACCCGTAAGCCCTTCGGCTTCGGCAAGATTGAATACACGCTCCACTTCACGGTCAAGACGGTGTCCCACCTGTTCCAACATGATATATGTATCGGCATATTTACGCGGATGCTGGCCAATGGCAGTGATACGGGCAAATATTTCGTCCACATTCGTCATATTGAAGTTTCCGCAAAGAGCGAGATTCTTGGCACGCCAGTTATTTCTTCTTAAGAATGGATGCACATAAGAGATGCCGGATTTTCCTGTAGTGGAGTAACGAAGATGCCCCATATATACTTCCCCGGCAAAAGGCAGGGTCCGTTTGGCATACGCAGCATCATGTAACTGTTCGGGAGTGAGATCCTTAAAATTGTTTTGAACATTTTCAAAAATCTCCGTAATAGCCCCGGAACCTAAAGCACGTTCACGAAACATATATTCTTCACCCGGATTCGCTTCCAGTTTCACACATGCCAGTCCCGCACCTTCCTGTCCACGGTTATGTTGTTTCTCCATCAACAGGTAGAGTTTATTAAGACCGTACATCCATGTTCCGTACTTTTTCTCGTAGTACTCCAACGGTTTAAGCAAGCGTATCATGGCAACGCCACATTCATGTTTCAATTGTTCCATCTATATACTATTTTAACTTTCACTCTACCGTTACCGACTTCGCCAGATTTCTTGGCTGGTCTACATCCATCCCTTTACATACCGCAATGTGATAAGCAAGAAGCTGGAGAGGTACCGTCGTAATTAACGGATCGAGACACTCTATTGTTTCAGGAAGTTCGATACTGCAATCGGCGATCTTGCTGATAACCGTATCTCCCTTCGTAACGAACGCAATCACTTTTCCTTTCCTCGCCTTGATCTCCTGAATATTACTTAGCACTTTTTCGTACAGTCCATTCTGCGTAGCAATCACCACTACCGGCATTTCCGCGTCAATCAGGGCAATCGGTCCGTGTTTCATCTCGGCAGCCGGATAACCTTCGGCGTGAATATACGATATTTCTTTCAATTTCAACGCACCTTCCAATGCAACAGGATAACTATATCCGCGTCCCAGGTAAATAAAATTATGCGCATACGTGAAAGTTTTCGATAACTCCGCCAGGGTATCATTCAGTTTCAGCACTTCTTTCATCTTCTCCGGAATATGATTTAATTCCCGTACAATTGAAAGATAATGCTGTTCGTCAATTGTTCCTTTCGTTTTGGCAAGCGTCAATGCCAGCATTGCCAACACAGTGACCTGTCCGGTAAACGCTTTGGTGGAAGCGACCCCGATTTCCGGACCTACGTGGATATACGAACCGGTGTGAGTGGCACGGGGAATAGAAGACCCGATAGCATTGCAAATACCATATATAAATGCTCCGCGGCTTTTTGCCAATTCCACAGCAGCCAATGTATCCGCAGTCTCACCACTTTGGGAGATTGCTATCACTACATCCTGTCCGTCAATCACCGGATCACGGTAACGGAATTCGGAAGCATACTCCACTTCCACCGGTATGCGGCAGAAACTTTCAATCAGATGCTTTCCAATCAGTCCGGCATGCCAGGAAGTTCCGCAGGCAACGATAATAAACCGCTTGGCATTCAACAGCTTTTCCCGATGGTCGATCACAGCGGAAAGTACCACATTGTCGGCTTCCACATTGATACGTCCGCGCATACAATCATGAATACAATCGGGCTGTTCGAAAATCTCTTTCAACATAAAATGTGGATATCCCCCTTTTTCCAGCTGGCCGAGATTAAGCTCCACTTTTTTAATTTCAGGTGTCATTTCAACATTACTCAAATTGACCACCTTCAGTTCTTTCCCCAGATGGAGAACAGCAATTTCTCCGTCTTCCAGATAAACCACCTTATCTGTATATTCTACAATCGGAGTGGCATCCGAAGCAAGGAAGAACTCGTCCGCTCCAATCCCCACTACCAGCGGGCTACTCTTACGGGCAGCAATAATCTCATCAGGATGCTCTTTATCAAGAATCGCAATCGCATAGGCACCAATCACTTCTCCCAACGCCAATTGAACGGCTGTCAGCAAACTGACTTGATTAGTGACTTTCATGTATTCTATTAATTGAACAAGGACTTCGGTATCTGTACTACTTTTAAAAATATAGCCTCTGGCTTGAAGTTTTTCTTTGAGAACGGCGTAGTTTTCAATAATACCGTTATGAATGAGAGCGAGCTTTTCGGAAGAAGAGTAATGAGGGTGGGCGTTAGCGGAACAAGGTTCCCCGTGAGTAGCCCAACGAGTATGGGCAATTCCGATTGTACCGGAAATATCTTTTTGCGTGACGAAATTTTCAAGATCGGAGACTTTTCCTTTCGTCTTATACACATTTAACTGTTGGTCATCACTAATAATTGCTACCCCCGCGCTATCATATCCACGATACTCCAGTCGCTTCAGCCCTTTTATAAGGATAGGGTAGGCTTTTCGTTTACCAATATAGCCTACTATTCCACACATATTATAATATTTTTATTTCGACTGCAAATATACACATTCCAAATAACATAAAGACAACAAAAAGCATATTTATTTGACAGAAATGCATAAAAAAGTTACAAACACATCAAAACGTTAAATAATATATTATTTTTAGCTCAAAAAGAAACAAATTACAATTGGTTTCCCATTAACACAAAAGAGCTAACAAATTAAAAGTAAATCTCCTTCTTTCAATTACAAATTAAAAGAAGACAGACTCTTGTTTTCATTTCGTGTTACAGAAAAGTTATATTTTACTATCATTTTGAAATTAAACCATTAATTTTGCCGAACAAATTGACACTCCAATTAGGTATTATCATACAATAAAGCTAGTAAGAATGAAGAAACAAGAACTTTTTAACAACGTAACAGAAGGATTCCCTTACCAACGACAGCCCAAACAGATGGGCTTGTACAATGCGGCATACGAACACGATGCCTGCGGTGTTGGTATGCTGGTAAACATTCATGGAGAAAAGTCACACGACATTGTTGAGTCGGCTTTAAAGGTATTAGAGAACATGCGCCACCGCGGCGCCGAAGGTGCGGATAACAAAACCGGCGACGGTGCAGGTATCATGCTGCAAATTCCGCATGAGTTTATTTTATTGCAAGGTATTCCTGTACCCGAAAAAGGACGGTACGGCACAGGATTGTTATTTTTGCCGAAAAATGAGAAAGACCAGGCAGCTATTTTAAGTATCATTATTGAAGAAATCGAAAAAGAAGGACTCACATTGATGCATTTGCGCAATGTGCCCACCTGCCCTGAAATTTTGGGAGAATCTGCCCTGGCAAACGAACCTGACATCAAACAGGTGTTTATCACCGGATTTACAGAAACGGAAACGGCCGACCGGAAGTTATATCTGATCCGGAAAAGAATCGAGAATAAGGTCAGATTGTCATCCATTCCGACAAAGGACGATTTTTATGTTGTTTCGCTTTCTACAAAAAGCATTATATATAAAGGTATGCTTTCGTCGTTACAACTGCGCAACTACTATCCGGACCTGACGAATAGCTATTTTACCAGCGGACTGGCACTGGTGCACTCTCGTTTCAGCACCAACACATTCCCTACATGGGGATTGGCACAACCATTCCGCCTTCTGGCACACAACGGTGAAATCAACACGATCCGTGGTAACCGCGGATGGATGGAAGCCCGCGAAAGCGTACTCTCCACTCCTACTTTAGGTGATATCAAAGAACTTCGCCCGATTATACAACCGGGCATGAGCGACAGTGCTTCTCTGGACAATGTACTGGAGTTCCTGGTGATGTCGGGGTTGAGTCTGCCACACGCTATGGCTATGCTCGTGCCGGAATCTTTCAACGAAAAGAATCCCATCAGTGAGGATCTGAAATCATTCTACGAATACCACTCTATCCTGATGGAACCGTGGGACGGACCGGCTGCACTTCTCTTCAGTGACGGACGATTTGCAGGAGGTATGCTCGACCGCAACGGTCTGCGCCCTGCCCGTTATCTGATTACTAAAAACGATATGATGGTAGTGGCTTCGGAAGTCGGTGTGATGGATTTCGAACCGGGAGACATCAAAGAAAAAGGTCGCTTACAGCCCGGTAAGATCTTGTTGGTGGATACGGAAAAAGGGGAAATTTATTATGATGGAGAACTGAAAAAACAGTTGGCTGAAGCCAAACCTTACCGCACCTGGCTGGCTACGAACCGAATCGAACTGGATGAACTGAAGAGCGGACGCAAAGTAGCTCATCAGGTAGAAAACTACGACTGCATGCTTCGCACTTTCGGCTACTCCAAAGAGGATATCGAAAAACTGATTATGCCGATGGCAAGCAGCGGAGCAGAACCGATCCATTCAATGGGTAATGATACTCCGTTAGCTGTACTTTCGGATAAGCCGCAATTGCTTTACAACTATTTCCGGCAGCAATTTGCACAAGTGACCAATCCGCCCATCGACCCGCTCCGCGAAGAACTGGTGATGTCATTGACTGAATACATCGGGGCAGTCGGCATGAATATTCTGACCCCCAGCGAAAGCCATTGCAAAATGGTCCGCCTGAATCATCCGATTTTGAGCAACACACAACTGGATATTCTTTGTAATATCCGTTATAAAGGTTTCAAAACAGTCAAACTGCCCATGTTATTTGAAGTAGCGAAAGGGAAAGCCGGATTGCAGGAGGCACTGAACAGCCTCTGTAAAATGGCGGAAGAATCTGTGACGGAAGGCGTAAACTACATTGTCCTGACCGACCGTGACGTGGATATTACCCATGCAGCTATTCCTTCATTGCTGGCAGTAAGTGCCGTTCATCACCACCTGATTTCAGTCGGCAAACGTGTACAAACAGCATTGATTGTAGAAAGCGGTGAAATACGTGAGGTAATGCACGCTGCGTTATTACTGGGTTTCGGAGCAAGTGCCCTGAATCCTTACATGGCATTCGCCGTTCTCGACCGCTTGGTTAAAGACAGGGATATTCAGTTGGATTATGCCACTGCTGAAAAAAATTATATCAAATCCATCTGCAAAGGCTTGTTTAAAATCATGAGTAAAATGGGGATCTCTACCATCCGCTCTTATCGTGGCGCAAAGATCTTCGAAGCCGTCGGTTTGAGCGAAGAATTGAGTAAGGCTTATTTCGGTGGACTCGGTTCGCCAATCGGAGGTATTCGCCTGGAAGAAATAGCCAGAGATGCCATTGCTTTCCATGAGGAAGGATTTGAAAAGATCAGAAATGGAAATGAAGGAACACAAAGTAATTCTCAATCTTCTACTTTCAACTTTCCATTATTAAAAAACAACGGTTTGTATGCCTTCCGCAAAGACGGAGAAAAGCACGCATGGAATCCGGAAACAATCAGTACACTGCAATTGGCTACACGGCTGGGAAGTTACAAGAAATTTAAAGAATACACTCATCTGGTAGACGAAAAAGAGAAGCCTATTTTCCTTCGTGACTTCCTGGGATTCCACCGTAATCCGATTTCTATCGATCAGGTAGAACCGGTGGAAAACATTCTGCATCGTTTCGTCACGGGGGCCATGTCTTTTGGTTCTATCAGCAAAGAGGCTCATGAGGCAATGGCTATTGCCATGAATAAAATCCATGGACGCAGCAATACCGGTGAAGGTGGCGAAGACGCTGCCCGTTTCCAACCGCTGCCCGATGGCAGTTCCTTACGAAGTGCAATCAAGCAGGTAGCTTCCGGTCGTTTCGGTGTAACGGCAGAATATCTGGTTAATGCGGACGAGATTCAGATTAAGATAGCACAAGGGGCAAAGCCGGGTGAAGGTGGACAACTTCCGGGATTTAAAGTGAATGATGTGATTGCGAAAACACGCCATTCCATTCCGGGAATTTCACTGATTTCTCCCCCGCCTCATCATGATATTTATTCGATTGAGGATTTGGCACAATTAATCTTCGATCTGAAAAATGTAAATCCACAGGCCAAAATCAGTGTGAAACTGGTAGCAGAAAGTGGCATCGGTACGATTGCCGCCGGCGTGGCAAAAGCAAAGGCGGACCTGATTGTCATCTCCGGTGCTGAAGGGGGAACAGGTGCTTCTCCGGCTTCTTCTATCCGTTATGCGGGCATCTCACCGGAATTGGGATTGAGCGAGACACAGCAGACATTAGTTTTGAACGGACTTCGTGGTCAAGTAGTTCTGCAAGCCGACGGACAACTGAAAACCGGGCGTGACATCATCTTAATGGCGCTAATGGGTGCCGAAGAATATGGCTTCGCCACCTCGGCATTGATTGTATTAGGGTGTGTAATGATGCGTAAATGCCATCAGAATACTTGTCCGGTGGGAGTTGCCACACAGAATGAAGAATTGCGTAAACGCTTTCATGGGCGTAGTGAATATTTGGTAAATTTCTTCACATTCCTGGCACAGGAGGTCCGCGAGTATTTGGCTGAAATGGGATTCACCAGAATGGATGATATTATCGGGCGCACAGACTTGATCGAACGTAAGCCCGTTGCCAACGACCCGAATCCGAAACATGCGTTAATCGACTTCACCAAATTGTTGGCACGCATTGATAACAACGCGGCTATCCGCCATGTCATCGATCAGGATCACGGTGTTTCTACTGTAAAGGATGTAACCCTTATTGATGCGGCACAGGAAGCTATTGAACATGAGAAAGAGATTTCTTTAGAATATACGATTGCCAATACAGACCGTGCAATAGGTGCCATGCTCTCCGGAGTGATTGCCAAGAAATACGGTGCCAAAGGATTGCCGGAACATACGCTGAATGTGAAGTTCAAAGGCTCGGCAGGTCAGTCTTTCGGGGCTTTCCTCGTACCGGGAGTTAACTTTAAACTGGAAGGTGAAGCGAACGATTATCTGGGTAAAGGATTGAGCGGCGGACGCATCTCCGTATTGCCTCCTATCCGCAGCAACTTCGAAGCCGAAAAGAATACAATTGCCGGTAATACCTTGCTTTATGGAGCAACAAGCGGTGAAGTATATATCAACGGTCGTGTAGGAGAACGTTTCGCAGTTCGTAACTCCGGTGCAGTTGCCGTAGTGGAAGGTGTGGGCGACCATTGTTGCGAATACATGACAGGAGGTCGTGTCGTAGTCCTCGGGCAAACCGGACGTAACTTCGCAGCCGGAATGAGTGGCGGTGTGGCTTATGTATGGAACAAGGATGGCAACTTCGATTATTTCTGCAACATGGAAATGGTGGAACTGTCACTCATCGAAGAAGCCAGCTACCGGAAGGAGCTACACGAACTAATCCGCCAACATTATCTGTACACAGGCTCAAAACTAGCCCGTACCATGCTTGACAACTGGAATCATTATGCAGACCAGTTCATCCAAGTAGTACCCATCGAATACAAAAAAGTATTGCAGGAAGAACAGATGAGAAAATTGCAACAAAAAATTGCAGACATGCAAAGAGACTATTAATCGGCACCGGCAAAGTGCCGGAGCCAGGTTTCCATGCGGAATTATTTGAACTTAAAACTGAAAAACAATATGGGAGATCCTAAAGCATTTCTAAATATACCTCGACAAGAGGCGGGATACCGCCCTGTAAACGAGCGAATCGCTGACTATAGTCAGGTAGAACAGACTTTGAATACAAACAGCCGTAAATTGCAGGCGTCACGCTGCATGGATTGCGGTGTACCTTTCTGTCATTGGGCATGCCCGATAGGAAATAAACAACCGGAATGGCAGGATGCATTATACAGGGGAAAATGGAAGGAGGCATACGAAGTATTGTCGTCTACTTGCGATTTTCCGGAATTTACGGGACGTATTTGTCCTGCTCTTTGCGAGAAATCGTGTGTGTTGAAACTTTCCTGCGATCAGCCGGTGACTATTCGCGAGAATGAAGCAGCTATCGTGGAAGCGGCTTTTCGTGAAGGATATATACAGATAAAGACTCCGGAAAGAAACGGAAAGAAAGTGGCGGTGATTGGTGCGGGTCCTGCCGGATTGGTAGTGGCTAATCAGCTGAATTTAAAAGGATATAGCGTTACTTTATTCGATAAGGATGAAGCACCCGGAGGGTTATTACGGTTCGGTATTCCTAATTTCAAACTGGATAAGAATGTGATTGACCGACGGATGAAGATATTGGCTGCAGAAGGAATACAGTTTGAAATGGGAGTAGAAATAGACGTCAATCATTTGCCGGAAGGATTCGACGCTTACTGCATCTGTACCGGAACGCCGACTGCACGTGATTTGAGTATTCCGGGACGTGAACTGAAAGGCATCCATTTCGCACTTGAAATGCTGGCACAGCAGAACAGGATTCTGGCAGGACAGACTTTCCCGAAAGATAAATTGGTGAATGCCAAAGGCAAAAAAGTACTTGTGATAGGTGGCGGAGATACCGGTTCCGACTGCATCGGAACCAGTGTGAGACAGGGAGCCGTCAGTGTCACTCAAATCGAAATCATGCCGAAACCTCCTGTCGGCTACAATCCGGCTACTCCTTGGCCACAATGGCCGGCAGTCTTCAAAACGACTTCCAGCCATGAAGAAGGTTGTACACGCCGCTGGTGCCTGGCTTCCAATCAGTTCCTCGGAAAGAATGGAAAAGTGACAGGTGTAGAAGTGGAAGAAGTAGAATGGATTCCGGCAGCAGATGGCGGACGTCCCACAATGAAACCAACAGGGAAGAAGGAAGTCATCGAAGCTGATATGGTATTGCTGGCAATGGGATTCTTAAAACCGGAGCAACCGAAATTTGCAAAGAATGTATTCCTTGCCGGTGATGCCGAGACTGGTGCCAGCCTGGTGGTACGCGCCATGGCGGGCGGACGAAAGGCCGCTGTGGAAATAGATGCTTATCTGAAACAATAAGTTCTGCAACAGTATACAACAGGAAGCTCGATCGCTATTACCGGTTCGTTCCATATCTGTGGAACTAAAAGATAACAGATATGGAACTAAAGGGAAACAGTTGTGGAACTAAACGATAACAATTATGGAACGAATTAAGAATAGCTAGTCAGCTTCTTAGAAATAGCGAATAAACAATCAACAGATTACATTACCCCCTCTAAAAATTAAATTTATGTGTGGAATAGCAGGTATACTCAACATCAAAGTTCAAACGAAAGAACTAAGAGATAAAGCACTGAAAATGGCCCAGAAGATCCGTCATCGCGGACCGGACTGGAGCGGAATCTATGTAGGCGGAAGTGCCATCCTGGCACACGAACGTCTTTCCATTGTCGACCCGCAGAGTGGCGGACAACCGTTATACTCTCCCGATCGTAAACAGGTGCTCGCCGTCAACGGTGAGATTTACAATCACCGTGATATTCGCGCTAAATATGCGGGAAAATATAACTTTCAAACCGGAAGTGACTGTGAGGTAATTCTTGCCCTTTACAAAGATAAAGGCATCCATTTTTTGGAAGATATCAGCGGTATCTTCGCTTTCGTTCTTTATGATGAGGAAAAGGATGAATTTCTGATTGCCCGTGATCCGATAGGGGTTATTCCTTTATATATAGGAAAAGATAAAGAGGGAAAAATCTACTTCGGCAGCGAGTTGAAAGCTCTCGAAGGATTTTGTGACGAATATGAAGTATTCCTTCCCGGACATTATTTCTATAGTAAAGAGGGCAAAATGAAACGTTGGTATTCGCGCGACTGGACAGAATATGAAGCTGTAAAAGAGAATGATGCACAAACCGATGATGTGAAAGTGGCATTAGAAAATGCCGTACATCGTCAGTTAATGAGTGACGTACCGTATGGAGTACTTCTTTCGGGTGGGTTGGATAGTTCCGTCATCTCCGCCATTGCCAAAAAATATGCGGCAAAGCGTATAGAAACAGACGGTGCAAGCGATGCATGGTGGCCCCAACTCCACTCTTTCGCCATCGGTCTAAAGGGCGCCCCCGATTTGATTAAAGCGCGTGAGGTGGCCGAATATATCGGTACCGTCCATCACGAGATCAACTACACTATTCAGGAAGGTCTGGATGCTGTTCGCGATGTTATTTATTTCATCGAGACGTATGATGTAACTACCGTACGCGCTTCCACTCCCATGTATTTATTGGCGCGTGTCATCAAATCAATGGGTATCAAAATGGTGTTGAGCGGTGAAGGCGCCGATGAAGTTTTCGGAGGTTATCTGTACTTCCACAAGGCCCCTACTCCACAGGCATTCCACGAAGAAACAGTACGTAAACTTTCAAAGTTGCACATGTACGATTGCCTCCGTGCCAATAAAAGTCTGTCAGCATGGGGAGTAGAAGGGCGCGTCCCTTTCCTTGATAAAGAATTTCTCGATGTAGCAATGAACCTGACCCCGAAAGCTAAAATGTGCCCCGGAAAAAACATCGAGAAACGAATTGTCCGCGAAGCCTTTGCCGATATGTTACCAGAAAGTGTGGCTTGGAGACAGAAGGAGCAGTTCAGTGACGGTGTAGGATATTCATGGATTGACACATTGAGAGAAATCACAGCAGCTGCCGTGAGCGATGAGCAAATGGAACATGCTGCCGAACGTTTCCCGATCAATACGCCACAAAACAAAGAAGAGTACTACTATCGTAGCATTTTCGAGGAGCATTTCCCCAGTGAAAGCGCAGCACGCACCGTCCCCAGCGTTCCTAGCGTAGCCTGCTCCACAGCAGAAGCACTGGCATGGGACATCGCTTTCAGAAATCTGAACGAACCTAGCGGACGTGCAGTGAAAGGAATACATGAAGAGGCCTATACTTAACTGATAAAAAATAACGGAAATAGCAAATTCTGTTATTCTTTTGTAGCATTTCTATTCTAAAATCCCAAGGATTAACGCAGATTAGCATATTATCGGCTGATTTGCGTTATCTTTTTTATAATTTTGAGGCCAAACCCAATTAAATCTATCAAACTTTTAAAAGACCAAACTAATGAATTTAAAAAAAATGATGATGGCTTCTGCCCTTCTAATGGCTGCTTGCTGTATGCAGGCACAGACAAAAGTGATAGCTCACCGCGGTTTCTGGAAAACTCCGGGATCATCGCAGAACAGTATTTCATCACTTCTAAAAGCAGATTCCATCGGTTGTTACGGTTCAGAATTTGACGTATGGATCGCGAAGGATAACAAGTTAGTGGTTAACCATGATCCCGTATACAAGATGAGGCCGATGGAATATTCCAAAGGTGATGCGCTGACCGGACTTAAATTATCCAACGGAGAAAACTTACCCAGCCTGGAACAGTATCTGGAAGCCGGAAAAAACTGTAAAACCCAACTGATTCTCGAACTGAAAGCACATAGTAACAAGAAACGCGAGACTAAAGCGGTGCAGGGAATCGTTGCCATGGTAAAGAAAATGGGATTGGAAAACCGTATGGAGTACATCACATTCTCTCTGCATGCCATGAAAGAGTTTATCCGTCTGGCTCCTGCCGGTACTCCGGTATTTTACCTTAACGGAGACCTGTCTCCCAAAGAACTGAAAGAACTCGGTGCTGCCGGTCTTGACTATCACATGGGAGTGATTAAGAAACACCCCGAATGGATCAAAGAAGCCCACGACCTCGGCTTGAAAGTAAACGTATGGACAGTGGACGAAGTAGAAGACATGAAATCGCTGATTGAACAAAAGGTAGATTTCATCACCACTAATGAGCCGGTCATCTTACAAGAAGAGCTTAAAAAGCTTCAATAAGAAAAAATATTCACATATTAAACAATTCAACAGCTGGGCTTTAAGGAAACGAAATCTTCCTTTAAAAGAAACAGGTTGTTTCTCGGTGTCAAACGGGTGTTTCCTTTTAAAGGAATCACCCGTTTCTTTAAATGGAAAATCATCTTCTATAACGCTCTAAATACCAACACTTTAAAAGTGTCATTTTTTTTAATTAAAAAGAAAAGGGATCTTCCTATGAATAACAATAAAAGATTACAGACAATTCATTGGAAATCATCCAATACTTCTTTTAATTCTTCTACTGTAAGCTCTCCTACCTGTCTCCATAGTTCATGACTATTATGCAATAGAAGGAAAGCCGGTACTGTTTCTACATTATGTGCATCGGCAATTGCTCTATTCTCTTCTGCATTCACTCTAATCAATTCTACAGTTCTCTTTTCGTAAGTTCGAAGCACAGGTCCTATCCACTCATAATGAGGGGACCAATCGGCATAGAATACCACCAACACCAGATGGTTGGTTTTAATTGCTGTTTCTAGTTGTTTCTCTATATTCATATCGCTATGTTTTTATATTAATGATAGTGCTAAAACAATGAATACAGAAAAAGGTTCTTCAAAATATCCCGCGAGCAATATGATAGAGAAATAAGGTTTTTCACTTTCATATCGTCAAAAGAAAAAGAATGTATTTCCTGTTTTTATAACTGGTTTCATCGATTATCAGGGCTAAATATTCTTCATATATTATGAAAGGATATGCAAAACAATTCACCCAAATAACAATTTATTAATATAGATATATATATAATTTCAAATTATAACTAAACATAGTCGTATAAAAGGCGATTATAAGTTTAAAGAAAATAAATAGAGATTAGACATACTTTTCAGCAAAATATAAAGCAAAAAGTCATACCTTTGTGTCGTAATAAAACAAAAGGATACAGCAACCTATAAATATCAATCAAAATGATATCAAAGATTAAGTTCACTAAAATGCATGGAGCTGGAAATGACTACATATATGTAGACACGACCAGATATCCGATAGCAGACCCTGAAAAGAAAGCGATCGAATGGAGCAAGTTTCATACAGGAATCGGAAGCGATGGACTTATATTGATTGGTGTCTCTGATAAAGCAGATTTCAGTATGCGTATTTTCAATGCCGACGGTTCGGAAGCAATGATGTGTGGCAATGGTAGCCGCTGTGTAGGCAAATATGTATATGAATACGGATTGACTGATAAAACAGAAATAACTTTGGAAACACTATCGGGAATTAAGATTCTGAAATTGCAGGTAGAGGAAAAAACAGTCAGTGCAGTCACCGTAGATATGGGCAGTCCGCAAGAAACAGGAGAGATTGATTGGGGAAAGAAATATCCTTTCCGATCTACTAAAGTATCAATGGGTAATCCTCATCTCGTCACATTTGTTGATGACATTACCCAAATTAATCTTCCGGAAATTGGTCCTGAACTGGAGAATCATCTTCTCTTTCCCGACAGAACGAATGTAGAGTTTGCACAGTTCGTCGGTAAAGACACCATACGGATGAGAGTGTGGGAAAGAGGATCGGGAATTACTCAGGCTTGCGGGACAGGTGCTTGCGCCACAGCAGTAGCCGCCTTCATCAACGGACTTGCAGGAAGAAAAAGCGATGTGATAATGGATGGAGGAACAGTTACCATCGAATGGGATGAAACCTCCGGACATATATTAATGACCGGACCGGCAACCAAGGTTTTCGATGGAGAGATTGATGATAAGTATTAAGTATTAGATTTTGCAGAACTTAAAACAATAACAAGATGGCATTAGTAAACGAGCATTTTTTAAAATTACCGGGAAGTTATTTATTCTCGGATATAGCGAAAAAGGTAAATACTTTCAGGATAACGCATCCCAAACAGGACATCATCCGGCTAGGTATCGGCGACGTTACGCAGCCACTTCCTCCAGCCTGTATAGAAGCAATGCACAAAGCAGTAGAAGAACTGGCCAGCAAAGATACATTCCGCGGATATGGTCCTGAACAGGGATATGATTTTCTGATTGAAGCAATCATAAAAAACGATTTCGCTCCACGCGGGATTCATTTCTCAGCATCCGAAATTTTCGTCAACGACGGGGCTAAAAGCGATACCGGAAATATAGGTGATATTCTTCGCCACGACAATAGCGTAGGTGTTACAGATCCCATCTATCCGGTTTACATAGACAGTAACGTTATGTGTGGACGCGCCGGGGTACTGGAAGAAGAAACGGGTAAATGGAGCAATGTTACTTATATGCCTTGCACAAGTGAGAACAACTTTATCCCGGAAATTCCGGTCAAACAGATAGACATCGTTTATCTCTGTTATCCGAACAACCCGACAGGGACCACCTTAACCAAACCGGAACTGAAAAAGTGGGTGGATTATGCCCTGGCAAACGATACACTGATTCTGTTCGATGCTGCTTACGAGGCATATATCCAGGACGAGAATGTCCCCCACTCTATCTATGAGATTAAGGGAGCTAAAAAGTGCGCGATTGAATTCCGTAGTTTTTCAAAAACAGCAGGATTTACAGGAGTACGCTGCGGATATACCGTGGTTCCGAAAGAGCTCACTGCCGCCACTCTGGAAGGCGATCGCATACCACTCAACAGATTATGGAACCGACGCCAGTGTACTAAGTTCAACGGCACTTCTTATATTACTCAACGGGCAGCAGAAGCCGTTTACAGTGCAGAAGGCAAGGCTCAGATTAAAAAAACAATCGACTATTATATGACCAACGCAAAAATCATGAAGGAAGGACTGGAAGCGACGGGATTGAAAGTATACGGCGGAGTCAACGCTCCTTACTTGTGGGTGAAAACTCCGAACGGACTTTCTTCATGGCGATTCTTTGAACAGATGTTGTATGAAGCCAATGTGGTCGGGACTCCCGGTGTAGGCTTCGGACCAAGCGGTGAAGGGTATATCCGGCTGACTGCATTCGGCGAACGCAACGACTGTATCGAAGCGATGAGAAGAATAAAAAACTGGCTCTGATTGAACGAATAATGGATAGCGGGAAATGGAAAGTTCAACATCCCCCATTAAACGAACATCATCATTCCCGCATGATCAGTTATCCATGATCGGTTATCTATAAAAAACGATAGTATTTTGCGCGCTACTATATAACAAATGGACCGTACATCCACATTTTTCTAACTTTTAAAGGTAAAAAGACGATGAAAACGACGATTAACAACAAATTGGGGGTAATAACAGTAGCATTATTACTGTCAGGACTTGTCCCGTCTACAATGATGGCACAAGATAAGGTAGAAGCTTCCGTTGGAGCAGATTTGGTAAGTGGCTACATCTGGCGCGGCCAGAATTTAGGCGGGGTTAGCGTCCAGCCTTCACTGGGAATCTCTTACAAAGGTTTATCACTCGGAGCATGGGGATCGGTGGGAATTGAATCCAAAGATGCAAAAGAGTTTGATTTAACTCTCGGTTATTCAATGGGTGGATTTAGTGTTTCAATAACGGATTATTGGTTTGATAAAACATATACAGGGGATGTAGATGAATACGGAAAGGAGATTTATACAACCAATAAATATTTCCAATATGGAGCCTATTCTACGGCTCACGTATTTGAAGCACAAGTGGGATATGATTTCGGTCCGCTAGCCGTCAACTGGTACACAAATTTTGCAGGTGCCGACGGTGTGAAAGAAAACGGCAAAAGAGCTTACTCTTCTTACCTCGCACTTAGCGCACCATTCAAATTGGGAGGTCTCGACTGGACAGTAGATTTAGGTATGGTTCCCTGGGAAACGACTTTTTATAATGGCTATACCAGTGGATTCTGCGTAACAGACATCAGTCTCGGAGCATCCAAGGAGATTAAAATCACAGATTCCTTCTCCATACCGACATTTGCCAAAGTGACAGTGAATCCACGCACTGAAGGAGCCTACTTTGCTTTCGGACTAAGTTTTTAAGAGAGAGAATTTACAATACAAAGAGTGTATAGGGATTAGAAAAGGTAGTTAGAGTTTAGATTTTATCGGTTTGTTGTATGGTAACCTGCTATGGCTGCCGCTACCCTATACCTCTTTCTTTTACAAGACATACTAATATTTTAAGGTATATGAAAAAGATTGAAGCTATTATCCGTAAGACCAAATTCGAGGACGTAAAAGACGCTCTTCTCGAAGCGGACATCGAATGGTTCTCTTATTACGATGTAAGAGGCATTGGAAAAGCACGGCAAGGACGTATCTACCGTGGCGTAGTATATGACACCAGCACCATTGAACGAATTTTGATCTCTATTGTCGTACGCGACAAGAATACCGAGAAAACAGTGCAGGCTATCATTAAAGCTGCACAGACCGGAGAAATCGGTGACGGACGTATTTTCGTCATTCCTATCGAAGACGCTATCCGCATCCGCACTGCCGAACGTGGTGACATAGCCCTCTACAATGCAGAACAAGAACGTTAATCGGCAGCGGCAAGGTGCCGCTCCCTGGTTTCCTTGCGGATTATAACGTTTATAAAGAGGTTTACAACATCACTAATAAATAATAGGTATAAAATAAGATAATTATTATGGATACAAAATATAAAAGCCATAGCTTCGTAAAGCTGTGGATAGCCACTACTATATTCATTTTGTGCTGTTTTACTACTGATATGTCGGCACAAAACACAGCCGCTGCCGATACAGTTACAGCAGTTACAGAAACAATTACCGAAGTCGTTGCCGCTCCTGCCGAAGAAGCATCAGCAGCTCCCGATACGGTTGGAGAATTAGCTCTTGGATTGAATACTGTATGGATGTTGCTTGCAGCAATGCTCGTATTCTTCATGCAGCCGGGATTTGCATTAGTAGAAGCTGGTTTTACCAGAGTGAAAAATACTGCCAACATTCTGATGAAGAACTTTGTAGATTTCATGTTCGGCTCTTTACTATACTGGTTTGTCGGTTTCGGATTGATGTTCGGCGCAGGTGGATTCATCGGAATGCCCCACTTCTTCGACCTTTCTTTCATTGATAATGGTTTGCCAACCGAAGGATTCCTCATATTCCAAACCGTATTCTGTGCGACAGCATCTACAATTGTATCAGGAGCCATGGCAGAACGTACAAAATTCTCCATGTATATCGTCTACACCATCTTTATCAGTGTACTGATTTATCCGATATCCGGTCACTGGACATGGGGCGGAGGCTGGTTGATGAACGGTGAAGAAGGTTCTTTCATGATGAATCTCTTCGGAACCACATTCCATGACTTTGCCGGTTCCACAGTCGTTCACTCTGTAGGCGGATGGATTGCTTTGGTAGGTGCTGCCATTCTTGGTCCCCGTATCGGTAAATATAGTAAAGAAGGCAAATCAAAAGCTATCCCAGGCCATAGCCTGACTATTGCTGCACTGGGTGTATTCATTCTTTGGTTCGGATGGTTCGGATTCAATCCCGGTTCTCAATTGGCAGCAGCAACCGAAGCTGACGCTATCGCCATCTCCCACGTATTCCTGACTACGAATCTGGCAGCTTGTGCCGGTGGTTTCTTTGCTCTGTTGGTGAGCTGGATGAAATATGGAAAACCTTCTCTGTCATTGACACTGAATGGTATCTTGGCAGGACTGGTAGGTATCACAGCAGGATGTGACGCAGTATCTCCTGCAGGAGCAGCCTTAATAGGTGCAATATGTGGTGTCGTAATGATATTCTCCGTTGACTTCATTGACAAGGTTTTAAAGATTGACGATCCGGTAGGTGCATCTTCTGTACATGGTGTTTGTGGCTTTTTAGGAACTATTCTTACAGGTTTGTTCTCCACCAGTGAAGGTTTATTCTATGGTTACGGTTTCGGATTCCTCGGTGCACAAATATTCGGAGCATTGATAGTAGGTGCATGGGCAGCCGGCATGGGATTCATCATTTTCAAAACGCTTGATAAGATTCACGGACTTCGCGTTCCGGCACGTGTCGAAGAAGAAGGCCTTGACATTTACGAACACGGAGAATCTGCTTACAACTAATTTAGTGATGAACGGTTTAGTGATTAGTGAAAGACAGCTACGCACCACTTACTACTAATCACTCCCCCGCTAATCACAGAAAAAACTTCCGGACAGGTTTGATCGCCTTTCCGGGAACTACATAACAAAGTAATTATTTACTCTAACATATTTAACAACAAATCAAATCAGGTATTATGTCAAAACTTAGATTCAGAGTAGTAGAGACAGCTTTCAAGAAAAAGGCTGTTGAGGTAGCAACACCTGCCGAACGTCCTTCGGAGTATTTCGCCAAGTATGTATTCAACAAGGAAAAAATGTTCAAATACCTTCCCAGCAAGGTATACAATGCACTGATTGACGCCATTGACAACGGTGCTCCGCTAGATCGCAGTATTGCCGATGAGGTAGCTGCCGGCATGAAGAAATGGGCCATCGAAATGGGTGTTACTCATTACACGCACTGGTTCGCACCGCTGACCGAGGGTACAGCTGAAAAGCATGACGCTTTCGTTGAACATGACGGCAAAGGCGGTATGATGGAAGAATTCACAGGTAAACTGCTTGTACAACAGGAACCGGATGCTTCTTCTTTCCCGAATGGCGGTATCCGCAATACATTCGAAGCCCGCGGATACAGCGCATGGGACCCCTCATCACCTGCTTTCATTGTAGATGATACACTTTGCATCCCAACTGTGTTTATTGCATATACCGGCGAAGCTCTCGACTATAAAGCTCCCTTGCTGAAAGCATTGCGTGCCGTAGATAAGGCTGCCGTAGACGTATGTCGTTACTTCAACCCGGAAGTGAAAAAAGTAGTTGCTTACTTAGGCTGGGAACAGGAATACTTCCTCGTAGACGAAGGATTGTATGCTGCACGTCCGGACTTGCTAATGACCGGTCGTACTTTGATGGGACATGACAGTGCCAAAAACCAGCAGTTGGAGGACCACTACTTCGGTGCTATCCCCACCCGCGTAGCCGCTTTCATGAAGGACCTCGAAATTGAAGCGTTAAAGCTGGGTATTCCTGTTAAGACTCGTCACAACGAAGTTGCCCCGAACCAGTTCGAATTGGCCCCTATCTTTGAAGAATGTAACCTTGCTAATGACCATAACTTGCTGATTATGTCATTGATGCGTAAGGTAAGCCGCCGTCATGGTTTCCGCGTACTACTTCATGAAAAACCTTTTAAGGGCGTCAACGGATCGGGTAAACACAACAACTGGTCGTTGGGAACTGACACGGGCATATTATTAATGGGACCGGGTAAGACTCCGGAAGATAACCTGCGTTTTGTTACATTTGTTGTTAACACACTGATGGCAGTTTATCATCATAACGGATTGCTGAAAGCTTCTATCTCCAGTGCTACCAACGCTCACCGTCTGGGAGCTAATGAAGCACCTCCTGCCATCATCTCCTCTTTCCTCGGAAAACAATTGTCACAGGTATTGGATCACATTGAAAACAGTACGAAAGATGACTTAATCAGTCTTAGCGGTAAACAGGGAATGAAGTTGGATATTCCGCAGATTCCCGAATTGCTGATTGACAACACTGACCGTAACCGCACCTCTCCTTTTGCTTTCACCGGAAACCGTTTTGAGTTCCGTGCCGTAGGTTCCGAAGCAAACTGTGCGTCTGCCATGATTGCATTGAACTCTGCCGTAGCAGACCAATTGGTGAAGTTTAAGAAAGACGTGGATGCTTTGATTGAAAAGGGGGAACCTAAAGTGTCTGCCATTCTTGAAATTATCCGTGGATATATCAAGGAATGTAAAGCGATTCATTTTGACGGCAATGGTTACAGCGACGAATGGAAGAAAGAAGCAGCCCGCCGTGGATTGGATTGCGAAACCAGTGTTCCTGTTATCTTCGATAATTACCTGAAGCCGGAAACAATTGCCATGTTCGAAGCTACCGGCGTAATGACAAAGAAAGAACTGGAAGCCCGCAACGAAGTAAAATGGGAAACGTACACGAAGAAGATTCAGATCGAAGCACGTGTATTGGGTGACTTGGCTATGAATCATATCATTCCGGTAGCCACTCAATATCAAACGGATTTAATTAATAATGTCTATAAGATGCAATCTCTTTTCCCGGCAGAAAAGGCAGCGAAATTGTCTGCTAAAAACCTGGAACTTATTGAAGAGATTGCCGACCGCACAGCCTTCATCAAGGAACATGTAGATGCAATGATTGAAGCTCGTAAGGTTGCGAACAAGATAGAAAGCGAACGGGAAAAAGCCATTGCCTACCACGACACGATCGTTCCGGCACTGGAAGAAATCCGCTACCACATCGACAAATTGGAACTCATTGTTGACAACCAGATGTGGACGCTTCCGAAATACAGGGAACTGTTATTTGTGAGATAGAAAAAAAGAACGGTGAACGATAAACAGTAGACGGTAAACCAACTGTATTTTTAGACTACAATGTATTTACCGTTAACCATTCACAGTTCACCGTTATGAAATTATCTATTTCTTTTGTTGGTTGTTTTAAGTTTGCGGGGAGGGGTGCTGTGAAGCAGTCCTCTTCTTTTTTATTCGATTATCTTTGCATCCTCAATATCATCATCATGTACTACCGGAGTCTTTGGACGACGACGGTCAAACTTGAACCAGTTGATTAATTCGGTAAGCGAATAAACCAAACTACTCACACCAATAATTATAAATGCAGTATTACGTGCTCCTGTCGGATTAAACAAAGCGATGATACCCGCAATGAGAATCAATGAAGGAACCAGATAAAACGCTCCCGGAACAGGCATCCACCGACGTGCCATCGATAAAGAAGCAATCTGTTGCACTCCTCCCATTATCAGGATAAATCCCAATAGAAACATCAGAACATCTGCAAAGAATTCAGGCATCACAATCAGCCAAAGTCCAAATAATAAACTACCGATTCCTTCTATCGGGAAACGGGGAGCCGCCTCACCTTCCTGTCTTTTCCGACCGAAATAGCCCAAAAGGCTGATAACACCGGGAATCAAAAAGGCAACACCAACTGTTATGACAATATAACTGGCAGCCGCATTGGGCCAAATCACGAGCACCAATCCTATCACAAGTGCAAAGAGAATGCGAATAAGGGAATAATTCATTGTTTTCATAAATTCTATATTTTTTTAACCGATTCTGTTCCAATACTTTTGCGAATATAAGTGTTTCTACTGATATATAAAAATAACAAATAAACATTGTAATAAGTTCGTAATAATATCGTTATGACGATTACATCTCACATTGATATTTTTGCAGAAAATTTAGACAGTTCCCTTTCAGTATGAAACAAAGTGAAATAAAAAAGATCACTGCAAGATATATATGAAACATTGAAAGCTCTCTACCGAACAGCGTATCAAGCAATATAAATTGAAACCGGACCGGGCCGATGTTATTGTTCCTGCTGCTGAAATATTTCTCGAGATAGCTACTCATATAAAAGCCACCGGAATTATTGTACCTACCATCGGACTGTCCGACGGTATCATCGATAGTCTGTACACGCAAAATATGAACAAGGTTTAATTCTCTACAATCTTGATGCATCAATACACAAAGCTCCTGATACTAGTGTATATTCAAACTTTGTATCGGGAGTTTTTGTCTCATCTTGCTATAATGTACAGATTCGTCCTTAAAGAGGTAAATATTCGAATTTTGTTCTCTATATTTGTGCAACTATATATTTGAAATAAGATGGATATAAAACTTAGAATTGAGCAACCTTCGGATCATAATGAAACCGAAAATGTCACACGGGAAGCCTTCTGGAATCATTTTTCTCCGGGGTGTGACGAACATTATCTCCTTCATATCATGCGTAACCATCCCAAGTTTGTACCGGAACTCGATATTGTTGCAGAACTTAATGGCAAGATTGTCGGCAATGTGGTCTGCCTTAAATCATTTATCATGGCGGATGACGGTAACCAATATGAAGTATTGAGTCTGGGGCCCATTTCTGTTCTTCCCGAATATCAACAGAAAGGTATTGGAGGAAAAATGATTGCGCTGACCCAAAAACGAGCTTTCGATATGGGATTTCGTGCCATTTTACTTTGCGGTGATCCGGATTATTACCTCCGGCAAGGATTCATTCCTGCTGAAACATTAGGGATTCGCACCGAAGATAATATGTATGCCACAGCTCTTCATGTTTGTGAACTGTATGATGATGCTTTAGCCAACGCTAAAGGACGCTATATAGAAGATGAAATATATCAGGTCGATAAATCAGCGGCTAATGAGTTCGACAAACAATTTCCTCCAAAAGAAATTGAGGTTGGCACTCCGTCACAAAAAAGATTTGATTTGCTGGTAGTAATGAGAAGAAAAGCGATTTAAGGTCATTCAACCTTAAATCGCTTGGTTTGTACATCACAGGAGTTCGGTCCTACCATGACATCAAATTCTCCTGGCTCGTAGATATATTCCAAACCGGAATTATAGAATCTCAGATCATTTTCCGTGATAACAAACTTAATGTCACGACTTTCGCCACTCTTCAGGAAAATACGTTCAAAACCTTTCAGCTCCTTCACCGGACGGGCAATCTCTGCATAAATATCACGAAGATATAACTGCACAATCTCGTAACTGTCATAGTCTCCTTTATTGGTGACAGTCACAGAAACCGTTAACTCACCGTTTTTAGGTAAAGTTTCCGAACTAATCTGAAAATCACTATAAACAAAGTCTGTATAACTCAAACCATATCCGAATGGATACAGAGGCCCATTACTCTCATCCAGATAATTACTGGCATAACGATTGAATATACGATTGTCAGGATCAGGACGACCAGTATTCAGATGATTGTAAAATAATGGCAACTGTCCTACCGAACGCGGGAAGGTAGTTGTCAGTTTACCACTTGGAGATACTCTACCGAACAATACGTCAGCAACTGCATCTCCCGTTTCACTACCACCAAACCAGACATTCAAGATAGAATGTACATTTGTAGCCTCCCAGTTCAAAACCAAAGGACGACCCGTGAACAAAAGAAGTATGACAGGTTTGCCCGTCTTTACCAAAGCTTTTAATAAGTCTTGTTGAGCATCAGGTATCTCCAGACTGGTACGTGAAACCGATTCACCACTCATTTCCGCACACTCACCCAAAGCAGCTACAATCACATCAGCACGGGCAGCTATACGTAAAGCCTCATCCAATAACTGCCGGTTGTCTCCACGTTCAAGCGGCCGAATACCCATAGCCGCCTTTTCCGTTTCTGCATCATAATATATGTTACTGCCTTTCGCGTACAGTATTTCAGCCTTATCACCCACTGCCGAACGGATTCCTTCCAATAATGTTCCGTGCCGGGAAGGAGTACATGTCATACTCCACATTCCACACATATTATTACGCGCATCTGCCATCGGACCAATCAGGGCAATCTTTCCTTTTATGTCCAAAGGAAGTAAACGATGATCGTTCTTCAACAAAACAAAAGTTTCAGTTGCAATCGTACGGGCGGAAGAACGATGTTCGGCCGTATAAAGTTTTTCCCGGGTACGCAGAGTATCACAATATTTATACGGATCAGAGAATAATCCCAATTTATATTTGGCTTCCAGAACACGACGGCAGGCCGCATTTATCTGTTCTTCTGTTACTTTTCCTTCTTTCAGAGATTCCTCCAGTGTGTTCAGAAAACCACAGGAAACCATATCCATATCTGTCCCTGCCTGCAAAGCACGTATGGAAGCTTCTTTCAGAGGGGCGACACCGTGAGAAGACATTTCGGCTATCGAATTATAATCTGTTACCAATAGTCCCCCGAAGCCCCATTCATCCCGAAGCAGATCAGTCAGTAACCATTTATTGGCGGTAGCAGGAATACCATCGACGATATTAAAAGAACTCATGACACTGCCTACACCGGCATTAACGGCAGCTTTATAAGGAGCCAGAAATTCGTTATACATACGCAGGCGGCTCATATCCACCACATTATAATCACGTCCTGATTCAGACGCTCCATAAAGTGCAAAATGTTTCACACAGGCAAGTATTTCATCGTTGCCCTGCATATTGTTTCCCTGATAACCACGCACATACGCTTTAGCCATTAAAGAACCCAGATAAGGATCTTCTCCGCTCCCTTCTGCGATACGTCCCCAACGGGCGTCACGACAAATATCGACCATCGGGCTGAATGTCCAGTTAATACCGTCTGCGCTGGCTTCAATGGCAGAAATGCGTGCCATACGTTCGACGACCAGAGTGTCCCAACTGCAAGAAAGTGCCAATGGGATCGGAAAAATAGTTTCGTAACCGTGGATAACGTCTGCACCTACAAGTAGAGGTATTTTCAACCGGCTTTCTTCTACCGCAAGGTGTTGCAGGGCATTAATTTTCTGAATACCCTTGACATTGAAGAAGCCGCCGATTTCCTGTTTACGAATCATATCGCTAAGTTCACCATTCATCACCGAACCTGTCACAAGATCACCACCCGAAGGCAGGTTTAATTGCCCGAGTTTCTCACGGAGAGTCATCCGGTCCATTAAGTCAGTAATGAAACAGTCCATTTCATTCTCGTGATGATTTTGGGATAACAGAGTCGGTATTAATAATATATTATATATAACTAAAAGACAATATCTTTTCATTCTTCTCATCATTAACATGAACACTTAAATTAATTACCTTACTTCTAATCAGTGACTTCTTTAAACAGTTCAAATTTATCCAAAATAGGTCCTCCATTCGTTCCCGGAGTAACACACAAGACACTCTGTCCTTTGGGTAAATTGATATAGATTTCTGTTTCTTCAAATTTATCATACCAACCACCTGTATTCGGACAACGGATTACCTGACGTGAATTCCCTATTTGCAAATTAAGACCCACATCTTCTCCACTTGTATAGCGTATCTTAAATAAGCACTCACCAGCATTTTCAGTAACGACATTAAAGGTCAAACTACAATTACCAAAGAAATCCTTCACCACCTCACCGTTTGAAGCATAAGGGTTGGCTATAATAGAAAGAGAGCTTCCAGTCATTTCGCATTTCTCTGCCTCAATCAAACTTTTTTGTTCCCAATCCCTAATATCCTTACCTTGCAGAATAGCGAGAAGAACACCATCTTTTATGGCTTTATCCGTGTTACAGAAACCAAAAATAGATTTGTAATCCCAGCATGCATAAGCAACTTTCTTTTTCTGAAATATTGAGATTAAATCTCTGTACCAGTTATAACGTGAAGCATGGTTTCCAAACGGTAGACAGCCGAATTCTCCACAATATAATCTTACCCCATTCTCTTTAGCCACTTTTAATGCCTGTTCTATTTCATGGGCAATGGTCCTTTTACTATACATTCTTTTATAAGGAGCAACAATCTTTTTCTCTTCATCAGACAATTTCTCAAAATCCTTTTCATTAATTAAATCACCCGGATATGTCAATGTCACATCAAGTTTGGCAAAGTCTGTCCACGACGCACGATAATGGGTCAATAGATAAGGTTCATAACAATGGAATGTTAACATGATATTACGATCACCTTTAGGTATCTGCAAATCTTTTATCGTATTAACACTATTATAAGAATTAGATCCTAATATAAGCATACGCTTGGGTGCTACTTCCCGTAGCTCCTTTATCAGGCGCTTTGCCAATTCATTCCAAACCCCATTTTCCGGAGCTACCGGCTCATTCAATAGTTCATATGCCAGTAAATTCTCCGGATACTTTTCCAATTCCCTATTTATAAGCTTCCACAAATGAATAAACTTGTCCTGTTCAATGGGGTCTGCCCATAGAGGTCTCTCATTGTTACCAAAATGATGAGAACGAAGAATATGAAAATCAACAATTATCCGCATTTGAAACTCACGGCACCAACTAATTGCCTGATGCATCAATCCCATCGTTTCTGCATCTACATCCCCTGAAGGAGTGAATAACTGTTCTTCATCAACCGGCAAACGTAAATGGTCAAATCCCATCTTTTTAAGAAAAGCGACTTCGTCCTTGCCAAACTTACTTTTCCGCAACTCACCCCTATCTTTACTTTGAGAAAGCCAGTGGCTAATATTCACTCCCCTCGTAATTTCGAAATTTGACTGTAGACTTTCCATCCGGACATTTCCCCATATTGTATGGTTAGTCCACATCACCGCAACTATAATCAATAATACTGTAACTCTCATTCGAACAATCTGATTCATCATTTTCTTTCCATCTTTACAACATTAACTTTATCCAAGTTGGGACCTCCATTGATTCCCGGAGTTATCACGATAGTATTTTCCCCTTTTAATAGTGTTACTGCCATTCCTGCAAATTGTAACTTATTCCACCAACTACCGGATGCAGGACAATTCAGATTCTGTTGTACTCCTCCATTTACTTGAATCCGGACGGCAGCATCCACCTCATTCATATAATATACACTCAATTCATATAAGCCTTCCTCTTCTACTGCTAAACTCAAGTTCAAACGTGCATCTCCGTAAAAATTAGTAAGAAGGCGCTCGCCTGAAGCATATGGATTATCGCTCAAAGCCACTGATGTGCCACTTGAAGTTCCACTTTCAGCCTCAACCATATAAGTCCCTCCAATATTGCTCTCACCCCTAAAAGGAATCAAAGGTAACCCCGCCTTGTTTCGCATATATCCCAACATAAAATTATGGAAACAATAACGGATATGCTTAGGAACAGCAACCTTATCTGAAGAAACAGTGACTACATCACCATCCCCAAATGATATATCCGATGCCGGATAAAAAACATAACATCCATCGACCAGTGTTTTTCCATCTGACAGCTCGAAATTTTGAAGCACACTATTCTTATCAATGTCCATCCAGCCACCACCCACATTTTTAAAAGTTAGTAAAACTCTACCATCCTCCATACACATTCCCTCAAAAGAAGGACTGGTAGAGATTATTTCACCATGCTCGTAAGTTTGGCTCAAAGCCAAATGTGCCAGACGCATACCTACTCCTTTTTTATTTGCCGGATGTATCTGATTCTTCTCTGATAATGCAACCAAATCATTTGTGCAAACCATACCAGCCGGCATAATCTCTTTCTGAACTTCACATTGGACCTCACGCAAAAGAGCAGAAACAATTCCTGTGGCTCCATTATCTTCTGGCAAAGCATACGGTGCAATCTCGGCATAATAAAAAGGCATATTTTCACCCGTCCCCAAAGAGCCTTCCCACAATGAACGCCACGATTTTACCAACTCTTTCATATTCTTCCGATATTCATACCATTTCCAGACATTCGATTCTCCCTGATACCACAGAAATCCTTTAGCTGCATACTTATGGCATGGATAAAGCATACCATTATATTTATCTCCACCGGGTAGCCATGATTCTATATCAGAACCACCCCAAGCAGCAACTACCAGTCCAACAGGAACATTCAACTTCTCCTGTAGCTCCAACGCAAAATAATAAGCAACAGCACTAAATCTTTTTACTTGTCCAGAAGAAGCAACCAGCCAGTCTCCTTCCAATTCATTTTGGGACACAGTTGCACTGTTGCGTTCAACCGTCAACATACGAATATCCGAATGTTTATCAGCATTTGTCACAGCCTCTTCCATATTATCTACAGGACATCCCTCCCAGCCTCCTAAAGGCATCTCCATATTCGACTGTCCGGAACATATCCAAACTTCCCCGATCAATATATTCCGTACGATTAATGGGGCGGAAGCGCCATCATCAAACGAAAGCGTCTGCGTTTCAGGACCACCGGCAGGCGTCATAATAGACGCCTGCCATTGTCCTGTACCATCAACATTCACTACTATATCCTGCTTTATCCAAGAAGCTGATATTGTAACTGTACATTTAGGTGTAGCTTCTCCCCACAAAATTACTTTTGAGTTTTGCTGCAATACCATGTTATCACTAATCAAATGAGGCAACTTTATTGAAGTAGGAGCCTTACTCACAGGAATATCATCATTAACAGATGTCTCCGAATCTCCACACCCATAAGCGAAGCCAGCCATCCATAGAAAAAACAGAAATATATATTTTGCCATATACCTACTTACTTCTTTATTTTACAAACCTCAAATTTATCAAGGATAGGACTTCCCATTGGTTCCGGAGTGAAAGATATTGTGTTTTTACCAGCCGAAAGATTTACAACAGTCTTTGTATCTGTAAATTCACTCCACCAACCTCCGGAGTTCGGACAAGGTATCATTTGCTTCACTCCGTCATTCACTTGAGAGTAAATCCACACGTCAGTACCACAAACGTAACGAATCTTCAAATAATAAACTCCCTCCTCTTCAACAGTCACATCAAATTTCAAATTAGAATCTCCCCAAAAATGATTCACATGTTTTCCTCCTGAAGCCGCAGCATTGTCTTCTATAATCATAGTGCCTCCGCCTTTTTCACAATCCTCTGCCTCAACAGCATAAATGGTAGTCAGTTCCGCTCCTTCTCTCCCTAACAATATATCGACTAAAGTGGCATCCTTCAATCCTCCGTCAGGAGTACAGAAACCAAAGAGCGCATTGTATTCCCATGCACCATAAGAAATCTCGGTCTCATTAAAAATAGAAACTAAATCACGATACCACGCATAACGTGAAGTCAGATTAGAATAAGGCAGGCAACCAAATTCACCACAATACAATTTCACTCCTTTTGACCGAGCTGCCGTAACAGCCACATTGATGTTATTCAAAATAGATTCACGGGTATATTCCTGTTTATAGGGACGCACAATCTCCTGTTGATCCGCAGGAAGATTATTGAAATCTTCATCTCTGACCAAAAGTCCCGGATAATTCAATGGTAAATTAAGATTGGCAAAATCTGTCCAACTAGCATGATAGTGAGTCAACAAGTAAGGCTCATAATAATGGAAAGTCAACATTATATTTTTATCTTCACTTGGTATCTGCAAATCACTTATTGTAGACACGCTATTCCATAAGTTAGAACCAATTATCAACATTCTTGCCGGGGCAACTTCACGCAATTCTGTTATCAGGCGATTCACTAACGTATTCCAAATATCACTGCTGGGAGCTACAGGTTCATTCAGTAACTCATACGCTAACATATCATCAGGATATTGTTGAAGCTTGTCATGAATTGTTTTCCACATCCGTACAAACTTATCCTGCTCTTCTTTACTAGTCCATAGAGGTTTATTATCCGCTTCATAATTATGGGACCGCAGTATATGAAAATCAAAAATCAATCTCATATCATACAATTGGCACCAATCTGCAGTTTTATATATCAGATTCAAAGTTTCTTCATCGACTTCACCTGATTCCGTAAACAACTGCTCTTCATCCACCGGTAACCGCAAATGGTCAAATCCCTGCTGACTTAAAAAGATAGCATCAGTTTCCTTAAACTTATTCTTCCTTTCTTCTCC
This sequence comes from Bacteroides luhongzhouii, assembly GCF_009193295.2. Lineage (NCBI taxonomy): Bacteria > Pseudomonadati > Bacteroidota > Bacteroidia > Bacteroidales > Bacteroidaceae > Bacteroides > Bacteroides luhongzhouii. The sequence goes on from NZ_CP059973.1 coordinate 4,663,340, forward strand.
TCTTGCACTACTTTGTGAGAGCCAATTACCGATATTCACTCCTTTGTGAATTTCAAAACCAGAAAACTCTCCGCCAATACCCGTTGAGTACACATTAAGGTTCACTTCCCGAGTGGTTTCATAGCTGGCAGTACTTACAACCAACTTCAAACGATAAATTCCCGGAGTCTCATTGCTGTATTTAAATTCATCTCCAGTTCCCTCTTGTACTCCATCCACATACCATACAGCTTCTGCATATTCAAAAGGAGTATAAATAGCCTTTATCGTAATTGTCTCCCCCTGCTTTACATTGAGTTTTCCCAATTCCCCATTTTCACCTTTCATTGGTAATGTAGGACTTGTTGCAATGATGCGAGGATAATTATCTGCCGAAATAGATTCTTCTGCCGCATCATCATTGCACGCGGCTATTAGTACATAAAAACTAATAAAAAAAATTGATTTTATAATATTCCATGTTTTCATAATCATAGTATTTTATTCTTTGTCCCACCAAATTCTACAATTCCAGTTATCTTCTCCTCCCATTCTTCCGACTGCTTCATAATATCCGGTCGGATTATAAGTCTGCTCAAATAACGGGTACTTCAATCTTCTGGGAATAGTACGGGAGTCTTTGACTGCCGCGCCATATTCTGTTGAAGGTTTCAATACAGGATATCCCGAACGTCTCCAGTTAGAATAAGCTTCTGACGGATTAATCAAATGTAAAATCCATAATTGCTCATTGATAAATTGTAATTGTCCATCTTTATCTGATGGTAGCGGATTCCGGGACAGATAACTGGCCATTTCCGTATTGGAGACTTCTTCTCCCAGATCAAATTTTTTCAGTAATCCCATGGCTGCCTTTACTCCATTTGAATAATGCACCTCTACTGTTTTACTGTCATTTATGGCCGGCCAGCGAAGTTTTGCTTCTGCCAGTAAAAGTTCTGTCTCTGCATAGCTCATAAAGATGGCAGGAGAATCTCCCTTTATAAATCCCTTGTTCAGTTGTGGACGACATTCCTTTCCGTAATACGTATCTCCATCCATAAACCCAGCAGGCCAATTATCCCACCAATAGAATCCTGGTTTTACTGCTTCTATTGATTCCAGTTGCTTCGGGGCCTTCTCTATAATAAAATCCGTCAAATCTGTTCTTAAAAATGGATCTGTTGAATCTTCCGCATAACATCTTCCTAAAATCAACAGACGGGGATCATTGGTCGTTTTTAACTTATCCCACATCGTAGTACAGAAATAACACATAGGAGCATTCTCCCGGCTACGCCACAACTGCGCCAAGCCATTACGTCTGAACTCCGTTTCGTCCCAATCCAATAAATCCATATAATGAATTAATGCATCATCTCCAGCCCCCAAAAGCCCCGATTCAATATTACAAATAGCAGTCACCCATTCTTCCGCGAGCTCCGGAGCTACTTTAACCAATCTCATTGCAATACGAAGGTTTAAAGTATTGGCAAACTTTCTCCACTTCTTTAGATCACCACTATAAATTATATCACCGGTCAGTTTATCAGCATTTTCATCCAGTTGCTCCTCCGCTTCCAGAAGTTCTTTATGCATGTCTTTATAAATCAATTCCTGCTCATCAAACTTTGGGGTAACATTTCCTGTTATATACCCCTGCTCTGCCTCAAAATATGGAATATCACCATACATATCAGTCAGGATAAGAAAAAAGTAGCATTTCAGAATCCGGGCCACCGCATTTATATTTTTCTGTTCAACATCCGCCTCCGTTCTCCAAAGAATATCCGCCAGATTTTTCAGATGACAAGTATAAATACGCTCCCATGGTTGTTGAAACTGTGCATCATCAATCAGGTATTCGCCACCAAAATGCGTTGCCGACCAGTCACCTTGCAGTTGTTGAACAAAACCTGAATAATAATAGGCAAACGGTTGTTCCATCAGCCAATCACCACCCATACATAATTGTATGTAGGATAACTGTGAGTTCGGATCGATAATCGTAGCCACTACTGGATTTTTATTAAAATCCTCATAGTCTATGCAACTACTAAATCCCATCAAAAGGACACTTAATAGCAAAGAGTGCATCCACTTTATATTCAATATTCTTTTCATAATCGGACAATTTAAAATTTAATATTCACATTCAATCCAAAACTTCTTCTGGAAGGTAACGAACCATATTCCAACCCTATAGCAGAAGTATTATAATTTGAGTCCGGATCAATATTCGGTACATTTTTATAGATAATAAAAGGATTTCGCGCAACAAATGAAACACTTAACGATTCAACATAACGCTCTATCAACTTTTTGGGAAAGGTATATCCGAATGTTAACTCACGCATCTTGACGTAACTATTATCATAGATAAAAGGTGAAGCTGTCTTATCACAGATATATCCCCAATAATCGTATGGAGCAATCGCTTTGGTATTTTTCACCCAAGATACATTGCCTGCGGCATCCACTTGCTTAACAACTCCTTCTGCAACATACCCACCGGTAGATTGCCAATTTCCTTCAACAACTCCAGCTTCCAAACGCTGTTCTTCCGATTTATGCCATTCGTCACGTCCCCTTACAGTATATGCTGCCTTACCTGATTTGGCCAAGCCACGTGCCGTCATGGAATAAATATCTGCTCCTACTTTAATATCAAAAATTGCCGATAAAGTAAATTGCTTATATCTGAAAGTAGTCGTTAGTCCCCCTGTCCAATCCCAGGTTGCTTTCCCTAACTTTTTCATATCACTGGTTATTTCAGGCAAACCGGAATCAGCATTGATAATCACGTCTCCCTGTTCATTTCTCAAGAAATCCTGCCCCATAATCACTCCGTATTCTTCTCCCGGAACAGCCAGTACCTTTACTCCCAGCCAACGGGCAGCTGCCAATTCCAGACTCTCGATTCCTGTTGACAAGGACTTCACTTTATTACTATTCTTCGAGAAGTTAAAATTAAAATCCCAAGAAAAATCTTTCGTTTGAACCGGTGTCGTATTCAATGCAATCTCTACTCCCGAGTTTTCTATTTCCCCTGCATTTATCAGTTTGGTACCATAACCTGATGTTACTGATGTGGCAACATTCATAATCTGATTATTACTGTTTTGTTTATAGTAAGTAAAATCCAATCCGATCCGGTTATTCAGAAACTTTAAATCCACTCCAATCTCAAAAGAATTGGTTTTGGATGGTTTCAGGTCTTTATTAGGAATAGTACCCGTACTAATATATCCCGTAGAATAATTACCAAAGGTTTTGTCCGTCATAATGTAGTTCAAATCCAACATGAAAGGGTCTGCATCACTACCGACTTGTGCCCAGGAAGCTCTTAATTTACCAAATGAGAAAATCGGATTCGGCTTAATCAATTCTGAAAACAAGAAGCTTCCACCAACTGAAGGATAAAAATAAACGTTATTGTTTACCGGCAGTGTGGACGACTGGTCCCGTCTTAACGTCACATCTGCATACAGTAAATCTTTCCAAGAAAGGTTTACCATTCCAAATAACGAATTAATCTCTTTACGCCAACTACCTTCCGTAATCTCTTTTTGCAGGAAACTTTGCAGAGCCACTGTCTCATGCATTGACATATTTTTAGCTGTTATGGTATGGGACTTATTATCTACGTGATACACATTCCCTCCTAATGTAATTCCATAATTGAAGCGTTTGAAGCTATTTTGATAATTAGCAATAAACTCTACATTATAAGACTTATTTTCAAAAGTTCTTTTTTGTAATTGTCCCAATAAAGTACTAGGGGTAGAATATGGAATATAATCCATAAATGAGAAGTTCACGTTTTCACCACCACCGGTCAATTTGAAATACAGATTCTTATTTACACTATATTTAAATGAAGCGACCGCAAAATACTGGTCTTTCTGTGTCGTATTCTTCATTGCATATTGCACCCAATAGGGGTTGATATTCCAGACATCTCCTCGATTCCAGTCGTAGTAGGTTCCATCCGAATGTATATAATTATCCTTCAACCATACCTGATCAAAGTTTCCTGCCAGATTCATCAGATTGTTAGCTACATTCGTTCTCGAGTCTGCCAATGCCGGACGGTTCTTTACATATTCATTTACGTAATTGACTTTGAAATCAACTTCCAGTTTCTCTGCAAGCTTAAAGAATGTTCTTAAATCAATCGTATTCCTGCTTATCTTGGCATTAGGCATAATATCCTTATTAGTCAGATTCGTATATGACAATCTTATACTGTTGTTCTCTTTGGCAGAACTTAGAATCAAAGAATTTGTGGCTGTAACACCTGTGTTAAAGAATCCCTTTATATTGTCTTTCCTGTATATAAAAGGACGAGTCACTCCATCAAAATACTTAAAAGCAATTCCTTCATCGTATCTGGGTCCCCAACTGGCACAAGCCGATTTTGCATCATCATCATTCAGATTTATTCTTCCATCCCATCCCTGACCGAATTCTGTCTGAACATCATCATATTCTGTAAGTTGCTTTTCAAAAGTAACGGTTGAGTTTACCTCCACTCCTATCGTCCTGCGATTCTGATTCTTTTGTGCTTTCTTGGTCGTTATAAGAATAACTCCATGCGCAGCACGACTACCGTATAAAGCAGAAGCAGCAGGACCTTTCAACACAGACATGGATTCAATATCATCGGGATTGATGGACGAGATTCCATCTCCCAAATCATATCCTCCATAAGCACCGGCCGAACCGAAATTAGAATTATCCAACGGTACGCCATCTACTACATAAAGAGGTTGGTTGCTACCAGTTAAAGAAGTATTACCTCTAATAATTACTCTCGTACTTCCGGCTGGGCCACCAGCTGTTTGAGAAATGACCAGTCCCGGAATCTTACCAGCCAATGCATTTATAACATTGGTCTCTTTCGCTTTTTCAAGTTCTTTTCCTTTCACGTCACTGACAGCATATCCCAAAGCTTTCCTGTCACGTTTAATACCCAAAGCAGTCACTACCACTTCATCAAGTCCGGCAGTTTCCTCTTTCAATACAATATCATAGGTACGCTGTGAATTGATTTTCAGTTCTTGTTCTCTATAGCCGATATAACTTATAATGAGAACACCACCGGGAGGCAGCACTATCTCAAAATTACCATTAACATCGGTTACCGTACCATGTGTCGCGTTCTTAATTTTCACAGTCGCCCCTATCAGTGCCTCTCCTTTCTCATCAGAGACTTTTCCTTTAATCTTCCAATATTGCTGTTGCTGGGAACTCCCCGTGTTTTCCAGCGTAGTATTTGCATAACTTCCTTCAGACCAAAGAAAAGCCAGCAAGACACAAGCCATTAAAAATCTTAATTTTTTCATATTGTATTAAATTTATAAGAGTTATTCTATTACTAACGCAATGCATTACATATCTTCTCATTTATTTTTCGTAAGCGTTCTTCATCAAGCTTTATAACCTTACGGTCATAAGTCAGTAAACCATTTATTTCAATCTCAACATCAGAGGTTTGTGTATAAACAGCAGCGGAAAAACCTCTCGGAATAAGTTTATACAGCATATCCGCATATTTCTGATATTCGTCAGTAGCCTCTTGAGAAGAATTGAATTGTACGTATCCCCAATTCTTATCCGGTTCCCACAGATGTTCTTTACAGATCATACCAATTCCACCGAACTCTCCTAAAACATTTGCTCTTTGAGCATCATAAAGATACATTTCAGGAGCCGGATAATTATGTAAGTCAAGCATATCCCCACATGTATAATGATTGCCGCCACTTGCCGGATTCACTAAACGAGACGGATCATATTGTTTGGTCCAAGCTGCAATCTCCGGTGTTTTAAATTGTCCCCAAGCCTCATTAAATGGAATCCAGACACCAATACAAGGATAAGAATATAAGTAATCAATGACTTCTTTCCATTCCTTACGATAAATCGCTTCCGATTCTGGAGAACGTTTAAAATCAATACCATCAAAATAACTCCGGTTTTGCCATTCATAATTACGATCACCACTTGGCATATCCTGCCACACAATAATCCCTAGCTGGTCGCAATGTGTATACCATCGGGCCGGTTCCACTTTGATGTGTTTACGAATCATGTTAAAGCCAAAGTCTTTTGTCTTTTGAACATCATAACGCAAAGCCGCGTCACTGGGAGCTGTATAGAGGCCGTCAGGCCACCATCCCTGATCCAAAGGGCCAAATTGAAACAAGTCCTGATTATTTAGTTGCAACCGCACTATGCCATCCTTATCCCGTCGGGTTGAATATTTCCGCATGGCGACATAACCATTCACCTTGTCCATCGTTTTACCATTGCTTTCCAAAGTCACCTCTGTCTTATAAAGAAAAGGAGATTGAGGAGACCATAGTTTGACATTTTCAGGCATTGCCAGTTCAATAACCTGTTTATTTACAGCTACTCCTTCAGCAACCAGCTGTTCACTATCAAATACTTTCACTCTTACCCGGCCGGTAAAGTACTCACTGGTAGTAACCGCCACATTGATTCGACGTAAATCAATATCAGGCGTCGTACGCACGTTTGTGATATGGCAAATAGGTACAGGCTCCAGCCAAACAGTCTGCCAAATACCTGTAACAGGAGTATACCAAACACCTTCGGGACGTTCCACTTGCTTTCCTCGTGGTTGTACTCCTTTATCTGTCGGATCCCAAACACGAACAGTCAGCTTATTTCCTCCTTTTTTTAAGGCGGAAGATATATTAAATGAAAAAGGTGTATACCCACCTGTATGTTCTCCTACTTTAATATCATTCACCCATACATCGGTTTTCCAGTCCACAGCTCCGAAATGAAGAAGAACATTCATTCCATTCCACTTCTCGGGTACATTAAATATACGGTTATACCATACTTCCTTTTCACCTCCCACTCTTTTTCCCACTCCGGACAGTGAAGATTCAACAGCAAAAGGGACTAATATCTTACCATCATACACAACGGGGGCTTCCATACCTTTAGGAACAATGGCATAATCCCAACAACCGTTCAGGTTCATCCATTGGGGACGCTCCATTATGGGCCGCGGATACTCCGGTAATACATTATTCGGGTCTATCTGCTCCCCCCATCGAGTCTTTATTTTGTCACCTGCCGGCGACCATTGCGCAAATGCTGCAACATTAAAAATCAATATAAATAAGAATAAAAAAATAGGCCGGATGAAGTTCTTCATAAATTGCTTCGTTTAAAGTTAATAATAGATTTGATACTTTGTTTTCACGTATCCAAAAGTAGCCACTACCCTCTAAATTCAGTAGAATTATTGAAGCTATTCATATAACAATCGAATCAAAATCTTCATTTGATTCGATAATTGCCTATGTAGAAAGGATAATTGCAGAGAAAGGTTGTCTACATCTCCACAAAGTCCTTTGGAAGTACCCCAAATTGTTTTTGGAAGCACTTTGCAAAATAAGAAGGAGTACTAAAACCAACCGCATAACAGACTTCATTTATTTTATAAGATTTATCTTTGAGAAGTACAGCTGCTTTCTTGAGACGCTCTACCCGAATATAATCATTGGGAGTCATATCAAGTATGCCTCTAATTTTCCGGTTCAAGCTGGAACGACTCATGTTCAGTAACTGTGCCATATTATCCAGATTAAAATCCGGGTCCTGCAAATTATCATATACTATTTTATTCAATTCTTCCAGAAAAACCCTATCGGCATTCGTTTGTGCCATCGTTGCTGTAAACACAAAAGGAGAATGGCAGAATGCCTGTCTTAGTTTCTCACGATTACAAAGCAGGCTCTCAATTGTAGCTATCAAATATTCTACAGAGAAAGGCTTTTCAATATATGCATCTGCTGCCAGCCTCAATCCCTCTATTTTCGATTCAAGATTTGTTTTGGCAGTCAACAGTAGTACAGGGATATGACTATACGTAAGATCTGTCTTCAATTGATGACACAATTCCATCCCGTCCATCCGTGGCATCATAACATCGCTAATCAATAAATCAATATTTGCATTCTCCAATACTTCAAGAGCTTCAACTCCGTCTTTTGCTTTCAGAACAACATAGGCCGAAGATAATTGTTTAGCTATAAATGCCAGCATATCCTGATTGTCCTCCACTATCAGAATTACAGGAAGATGAGTTCCCTTTTCCAGTTCTTCTGCCATCAGATTTTCAAGATCTGATGTTTTTTCTTCCTCCTCTAATACATTCTTCTGTAATTCCTGTGCTTCCTCTACATGGCTGACTGGAATTTCTAATGCAAAACAATTGGCTCCTTCCATATTTTCAAGACATAAGGTTCCATGATGTAACTCTGCCAAAGAACGTGCCAAAGCAAGACCGAGACCGGTACCGGAAGCATATTTTTCGTTGTTCTGAACCTGAACAAAAGGTTGAAAAATCTCTTCCCGCATATGAATGGGAATAACAGACCCGTCATTGCATACTTTTATTATAAAGCTGCTTGCATTACACTTTACTGTTATAGTTATATAAGTAGTTGCAAATTTCACAGCATTACTCAACAAATTGCTTATAATTTTAATCAACGCTTCGCGATCGACAGCAGCGGAAATCTTTTCCGAAGGCAAATCGATAGAAAGTTTTATATCTTTTTGTCGTGCCAAAGATGTAAAACGGATATAAACTCCATACACTATTTCCTGAATATCACATTCAGATAAAATGAGTGTGAAACTATTATTGGCTGTTTTGCGAAAATCCAACAACTGATTTATAAGATTCAATAAGCGGTCAGAATTTTGCTTCATGATAACCAAATCCTCCCGCACATCATCTGCTAAAGGTTTATCTTTCAAGATACACTCCAAAGGACCTTTGATTAACGTCAACGGAGTCCGTATTTCATGTGCTACATTCGTAAAAAAGTTAATTTTGGCAGAATAAAGTTCGCGTTCTTTCCTTTGCTCAAACTTTTCCATTTGCTGCATATGCTTGCGAGCCATCCGACGCCTGGAATATCGTATAATAGCATAAAAAGCACACAATAATAAAAGAAGATAAACAGCATAAGCCCATCCCGTCAGATAAAACGGCGGACGAATATAAATATGTAATTTTAATGGCACATCATTCCAGACTCCGTCACTGTTCACTCCTTTTGCATAAAGGATATACGGTCCATATGGCAAATTAGAATAACTGACTAATGATCCCCTTGCTTCATACCATTCTTTATCAAATCCTTCCAACTTATATAATAGTTTATTCTGATCTAAAGTAGAATACCCCAGTGTCGCAAAGCGAAATGAGAAGGAATTTTGAGATGCGGTCAGTTCAATGGAGTCTGACACCGTTATACTCTGTTTCAAAGGTGATCCTTTTGTATTTGGTATTACTTCTTTATTGAAAATCATAAAGTCCGTTATCACCAAAGGAGATACATAATCATTATCGATAAAAGTAGACGGATCAAAAGATATAAGCCCTGTAATACAACCAAAATAGATTCTTCCATCCGCCGTTTGATGACTTGAACGGTAATTAAATTGATTGCTCAATAGTCCATCGGCAATGGTAAAGTTTTTAATAACTTTGGTGTCCGGTTGGAAACGAACTAGTCCTTTGTTTGTGGTCAGCCAAAAAACACCACGCTTATCTTCTATAATCTGATGAACAACATCACTTGGTAGTCCGATAGAATTCGAATCATAACATTCGAAAGTTCCGGAATCTGAAACCAATCGACAGAATCCTCCACCTTCAGTAGTAAACCATAATTGATGACGGCTATCTTCAAAGATACTTAGAATTTTATCAGAAGATAAGCTTAGTGAATCATTTTCCTTATGGTAGAAATGAATACACTTTTGCTTCTCTGTTTCTAACTTATACACTCCATTAAAGGTTGCCAACCAAAGGTGTCCTTTTAGGTCTTCATGCAAATCATAAATCAAAGTAGGTGGGACAGATTCAATTCGTGAAAAGCAATCATTCTCATTATGATATTCAAATAGTCCGTCAGCAGTACCCAGATATATTTTACCGGACACTGTGCGTCGAATCACAAAAATATCACTGGAACTCAACCCACAGGAATCTTTTTTCCGGTAAGTTTTCACAGCATTCGTCTGTAGATTGATTCGATTAAGTCCTCCTGAAAATGTACCAATCCACAAAAATCCATTCTCCAGACATAATCCATGAATATTATGATAAATAGAATGATGATGGAACGGTTTCAGCTCCTTTGTCGTAGGATTATAATAAAACAAACCTTTATCCTCTGTACCAATCCACAAATTTCCTTTTTCGTCTTCTACGATTTCCCGAACACGTTCACCCAGTTCTTCCATTCCTTTATGAGGATATATTTTCTCAAAGAATGTATATTGTTTAGGGTAATAGTTTATTCCTCCAAAATAAGATCCAATCCACATTCCTCCTTCTTTATCTTTATATAAAGAATAGACAACATTATCTGATAATGCATAGGAAGTTCCCACCAAACTTTGAATATGGGTTATAGAACCTTTCTTGATGTTATAAGTATAAATACCGGATTCCGTACCGATCCACAACTCATTTTCAGAATAGAGCGCAATTTCCCGCACGTAAACATCATCGCCTTTATCATCTACAGATAGCAACGTACGGACTTGCCGGGTCGCCAAATTGATTTCTTTCAAGCCTTTAGTCAAGCCAACATATAACAGATTCTCTTCTCCTTTAATTATTTTATTGACTACTTCATTCTTAAAGGGTTGGGTACCATCCTGTGCGATAAAAGGATATACAGTGTTGAAATTATCAAGAGTAAAATACAGATTATCGGCATAAAAAGCTCCCCAACAAGTTCCCTGATCGAACAAAAAGTTTTTCATACCGGCCCAGGGTATTTTTAATTGTACCAAATCTTTTTGTTGTGGGTGAAAACAAAAAAATCCATCAGCAGAAGAGATATAAATGCCATCTTTATTCTCATCAATCATATATACAGAACGGGTAATACCTAAACCATCAGCAGTCTTTACATCAAAAAAATATGTATTCTCACATGAAATAGAATAAATATAGACTCCGGCATCGGTACCGATCCAGATCTGTCCGTCCTTATCTTCATAAAGTGCAGTAACACAATTATTACCCAGCATACCATTAGCTTTGCAATATACTTGAAAAGAAGTTCCATCAAAGCGATTCAATCCATCTTTAGTGCCAAACCACATAAAACCAAGATGATCTTGCAGAATAGCATATATACTATTCTGTGATAAACCATCATTAATGTTCCATGAACGGAAATAATATTGATTACTAGTCATTAAATTAGCGAATAGCAATGCAGGACAACTAATTAACACTAATAACAAAAATCTTTTCATAATATTAGATATTTAAAAATAAGCCTCAATCACATAGTGAAATCACTCTGCATATTTAGTCTCTCACCTTGACAAATATACAAAATATTAGTAATTGACAACTATTTCACTATTATTTCCTATTAAATAAATTAGGAGAACTTCTTTCTATTTTACAAAAAGTCACTACTGACACTTTGTAATTCTTAATCTATCAGAAATCGCTTCTTTCCTCCCTTTACGCTGGAGTAAAGTATTTCTGCCAACGTAGAGGCATTTAACAAAGTCACTATTATATAATCAAGCATGATATATACACATTTTGATAGATCAAGAAAACTTTTAAAATCTAAAAAGCATCATCTATACCAATAAAGTTCCCTTTTATTCTTTTCTATTTATCATTATCAAAGACCGAAATAGAAAAATCAATGGAAGGAAAGTAGAAAATACTAACAATATTTACGACATAGCGACACTATCCCAATGGTTTGCTTACTCTATCCATAGCTTTTGGTGACATTATCCGTATCTTTTGCTTACTTTATCCTTATGTTTTTCACAAATATAACGATGCTTTTCCGATAAAAACACGGTGTTTTTGTACAAAACAAGCAAAATTTTCAGCATTTTAAAGGTTTTTGCTTGCTAACAGAGAGAAATAACAAAACATGTGAGATAGCAAAATCCCTGATTACACAAACAATCGTCAGTATAATCAGGGATTCTAAAACTTTATGTAAAAAGTGTAGAGATGACGAAAAGTTTATTTAGTACAGAATCACCTTATCACTGCTAACAGTCTTATACCAATCTGTAGTTGAGCTCTGATCGTGTGCCCAATCTGCAAATTTAGAATATGCGTTCGTTATCACTGTTGTTTCTATTGGATAAGCAAATTTATCAGGAACACACAGAGCCCATGTATTATTAACAGCCTTGATTACCTCGAGCACTTCATTATCTGCCAATTGGCCATTCGCCGTAGCCGAATTAAAATGAGTCAAATGGATTTCCGTTCTCTTTTGACCTATCCCCTGATAAGCAATGAAGAAGTCTAAACCATCTGTCACACTAGGGACAGATATTGCATTCTTAAGTTTGACGTTCACTTCAAGAGTGTATATATCGGTCAGAGGAGTACTAGTATTCCCTGTATTCAACATGGGACGTTGTGCTCCTGTATATCCATATATATAATGTGCATCTCCAAATAAAGGAATCACAAGTTCATTACCATTCGTTTCATAAGATGCATTTTCAAATATCCCGGAACTTAATGAGGCGGTACGTTGAGCAGCGCCTGCACCAAAACTTACCTCTTCTACATTATTTTTATCTATTCCTCGTATTCTCAAACCAGCACCTAATTGTTTCACGGCACCAACCGCCCGAAGGTCGATTTTATATTTCAGTTCTTTCACGTCATTACCGGCTGCAGGCAAAGTTACATTCAACACAATATCATTGAAATCATAATCTCCTGCTTTCGGATAGTTATCTTCGAAAGCATAAGAATAAACCGCATATCGGATCTCTACATTATCCGGTTCTTCATCAGAGTTATATCCTTCTTTAATACAGTCACCGTCAGCAGGAAGTATAAATTCTGCTTTACCCGGGTTACAATAGGTAGCACCTTGCTGCAATCCTTTATTTGTCAGCCAATCAAAAGAACTCCATTCCCATTGATTTTTACCATTAGATGTTTGATCCGTTATTTCACAAATAATATTATTCGTTACTTTTGAATTAGAATAAGCCAAACCGGAAGTATTGTCTATTGTATGAATTCTTAATAAGGCAGTTCCTTGTGTCGGACCGGTAACTGTTCTGAATAAATTAGCTTTGCCCGTACAAGTCAACATGGATTGTGCTTCCATCACGATATTATTATTATTTCCATTACCCGTCAATTCTTTGCAAACAGCTTCGGAAGTATTTCCCATAACAAGCGTACCAAATTGTAATTTTCCTGCTTTCAGATAACAACCGTTTTTAATATTTGTATTGTTGTTACCATCTATATTTTCAACTTCAATCGTTCCATGATTTATCAATGTGGTACCATTGGTAGAAGCATTATAAGAATTCAGTTTAAGTGTTCCATAATTCACAAAATCAACTCCACTTCCACCTCCATCAATTTTCAAAAAGTCACAATCAATCGTACCGGCATTATAGTTCGTACGCCCGGCCGAACTATTTGTTATCTGAATACCTCTGTCGCCTACAATACTTCCTTCCTGCATCACAGTTATATAAGAAGCTTGAGTTAATACCAGGCTCCCATTTTTAGCGACCTCTATCTTTCCACCATTCTCAACTATAATTTCTGTGATATTAGAAAATTGATTACTATTTTCTATAACCCATGTGCTTCCTTGAGGAACAATTACTTTCACAGCTTGGGCTCCGCCACTGCTTCCAGTGGTAGTTAAGCCTCCACTAAAAGTACCATTCGGAATCTTAAACCAACGTTCTTGTTCCTTGAATACAGGCAAATTAGCATACTCAAACCATCCGAAACCTGCCCCCAAATCCCAACCGTTTTTAACTTCAGTAGCCGTCATTTTTTTATCACTAATAAACTCTGCTGTATATGGAGCTTCCACAACTGGTATACTAGTCGCCACAGCTCGTGATATAGAACGTGTTGGCGTACTTTTGTCTCCAAAATGCACTGTCACTGTACCATTTTCAATCGCTGCCGGTTGAACCAGATAACGTTTGTGCTCATCAATACGTGCAACAAACACCTTATCAAGCGCTGTTGCACAATCCATCCCCACATTCAAAGTCGTACTTTGATTGACAGTTCCTTCCGCTAAGAGTTTTGCTGTACTTCCCGGACTTAATGGATTGGCATCAAATATTTGTATCTTATAATCTATTCCCTGATCTCTATTGACTGATACATGCGCCGTCACGCTTCGTGACATTGTCCAATCACCATCAGGGTCGATGTTTTTTACAGGAAAAGTTTCTTCGTAAATTTGTCTCAGTTGATCTGCATTAAACAGATTTTTCTCATTATCAACACAACTGATAAAACCGATGAAAGACGCTAATAACGAGAAAGTGAATACTTTTGCAATGTTCTGTTTCATAATCTTTTAATGCTTTAGTTTGTTTTATTTGTGAAAAACACAAATCACTACCAATCAACAATCAGTAATGAATATACAAAGATAATTGTATTTATAAACATTATACAGATTACGTCGCATTTTCCGATTTGCAGTTAACATCTTTTAAACCGCCTCACTCTAATTATTTATATTGAAAGACTGTTAGTTATATCGTTGAATATAAAAGTTTAATACTACTTATTCAATAGCATATAGCAAAAAAAGAGTTGCATATTTCTTTCATCTCTCCCCATTGACAAGATAAAAATCAAAGACTAAAAGGGAAAAATCAATGGCAATACAAAAATCATCACGATTCCCATAATAATCTGCAACGGCAATCCTACTTTTACATAATCCATAAAGGTATATTGTCCGGCAGGCATCACCAAGGCATTAGGCGGTGTAGAGAATGGAGAAGCAAAACACATACTTGCACCTACCGTCACGGCAAACAAGAAAGGAACCGGACTGACTCCAATCTGTATGGCACTTTGCAAAGCAATCGGAGCAAGCAAAACAGCGGTAGCCGTATTACTAATAAACATCGTCATCAACGAAGTTGTAAAATAAATACCTGCCATCAATGCAATCGGTCCGTATGATCCCAATCCGTTCACCAATGTATTGGAAATATATTCTGAAGCTCCCGTTTTCTCCAATGCCAGAGACATAGGGAGCATGGCAGCAATCAATACAATACTTTCCCAGTTGATCGTTTTATAAGCCGCTTCCACATTGCGGAAACATCCCGTGAGCACCATCAATATACCCGCTATCATAACAGCTGTAACCGGAGCAACCGGAATGAAGTCAAAAACCATCATTGCCACCATTAATACCATAATAGCAGCTGCTACCGGAGCTTTATAATCTAACGTAACTTTAGCCGCTTCCGCCAAAGGTTGCCCCAAAACAACCCAATCAGAATCTTCCTTACTAAGACGGGCTATATTATTCCAGGTTCCTTGTACCAAAAGCACGTCACCACTATGAATACGCTCATTCCCCAAATCTTGTAATAAGTATTCCTTTTTACGACGAATCCCCAATACGTTCACATTATACTTATCACGGAAACCAGCTTCTTTAATTGTCTGGTTTATCAAATTAGAGGATGGCATCAATACTATTTCAGCAATACCAATATCATAAAAATCCAGAGAGCTAGCCGTGTTTTTTGTTTCTTCCGTTGCATGGTCGCCCAAGATCTCCAACAGGTAATCTTCCGCAAAGAGTTGCACCTTATCAAAGTCTCCAGTCACATACAAAATATCCTCTACTTCTAACATCGTGTCCGGTGCAGCAAACTTTTGAGTAATCGTTTTCAGAAAACGATGTTGCGATGCATCACCACGACGAACTTCCATAATATTCAGCCCGTATTTACGGCGAACATCCAAGTCAATAATTGTCTTCCCCAAAAGCCGTGAATCTTTTATCACCTGTAAACGAAACAAATTACTGGAGAGTCCATATTCATTAACCAACTGTTTCAATGACTTGCCCGAACGTTTATTATCATCTTTCTGGCCTTTTTTAGAAAGAAACCATTTACTAAGCGGCATCAGAACCAGTGTACCGACAATTACACAGACAATGCCGACAGGCAGGAAAGAGAAGAAAGAAAGCGGCTCAAGTCCGGCGGAAGTCAACGTATTCTGTATCACAAGGTTCGGCGGAGTACCAATCAAAGTCATCATACCTCCCATACTACTTGCAAAAGCCAACGGCATCAACAGCCTGCTGGGATTCATGCCGGCACTCATCGCCAGACTAACAACAATAGGAAGCATCAATGCCACCGTACCTGTATTACTGACAAACGCACCAATGACAGAAGTCACCAACATCACCAATAGAAACAACCGAATCTCACTGGTTCCCGCAAGTTTAAGAATTCGGGAACTAATCATTTTTGCCAGTCCCGTCTGAAAAATAGCCCCTCCTACTACAAACAATCCGATCATCATAATGACTACCGAATTGGAAAAACCGGAGAGTGCCTCGTCAGGAGTTAATATCTGAAAAACAAGTAAGGCTATCAGCGCACATAGTGCCACAATATCCGAACGAATCTTACCGTTCACGAAAAAGACAGCCGAAAGAACGAGAATAATAATAGTTATTATCATACGTAATTAAATGATTGTTTTATTTTGACTCTATCAAAACTAATTTAGGTGAACAAAAATAGAAAATACTCCAGCGTTATTAAAACAAATTAGAAATGATTTTAGTTCATGAGACATCATTTAATATTTTAATACATTTCCCGGCTAAAAAAAAGATTCAAAACCAATCAAAACATCATACCATACAGGAAATAAAAGATACCATATAGCTATATCCATTCCATCATATATGATTACAGCCTTACAATATAATGTTGAAAAGCAATATATTTATGTATTATCTTTTGATAGTTAGAGAACAATTCATATCTTTACACCCTATTTATATCAAACATTTTATGGCAAACAATATTTTGTTAATTTCATGGATTGGCGAAGCACATTGGGGTTATAATTATTTACTGGTAATTATTTTACTCCTTATCATCAGCATCTTATTATATAGAATCCGCAAATTACAAAAAACAATTAAAAAGACCAATCATTCCTATCGTTTCTCTTTTGATATTCTCGACAACCTCCCTTTTCCTATCTTCGTAAAAGACATTACAAATGATTTCCGATACTATTACTGGAATAAAGAATCGGCCGCTCAATCCGGCATTAGCAGTGAAGAAGCCATCGGACATACAGACTATGAAATATACGGAGAAGAAAGAGGAGAAAAATACCGGAATATAGACAAAGAACTCGTACAAGAAAACAAAGTATATCGCAAGGAAGAAAAATATACCACCCCCGATGGAATCACACATGATACGATTGCCGTAAAATCAATTATTTCATGGGAAGGAGAAAAAAGATGGCTGTTGGCAACCCGATGGGATATCACTCAACTCAAGAATTATGAAAGAGAATTAGTTGCAGCCAAAGAAGAACTGGAAAAAGCATTGAAGAAGCAGAAACTAGCTCTAAAAAGTATTGATTTCGGACTTATCTATATTGATAAAAACTATCGGGTACAATGGGAAGAAACAAGACAAATCGCCAGTCTGGTAAAAGGAAGACAATACATACCGGGAAAAATTTGCTATCAGACCAGTGCGCTCCGTAATGAACCGTGTAGACAATGTGCTTTCAAAAAAGCAATCGAACAAGGCAAAATTATCCGACATACAATCAGAATAGACGATGTAGATTTTGAAGTGACCGCAACCCCCGTTTTCGGTGACGAAAAAGAAACTGAAATTATTGGCGGATTACTTCGTTTTGAAAACATCACTGAAAAATTAAAAATGAACAGGATGTTGCAGGAGGCAAAGGAAAAAGCCGAAGAATCCAATCGACTGAAATCTGCCTTTCTCGCTAATATGAGCCACGAAATACGAACCCCACTAAACGCAATTGTAGGATTCTCCGAAATGGTTTGTCAAACAGAGGAGGAGGAAGAAAGACAGGAATTCGTAAAAATTATCTCCAACAACAATATCTTATTATTGCAACTGATAGACGATATTCTGGATCTTTCCAAAATCGAAGCCGGTACCATGGAATTCACATTTGCGCAAACTGACATTAATGAACTGATGGAAGGCATTTGCAGACAAATGCAAGAAAAAAACTCTTCACCAGAGGTACAAATCGCATTCAGAGAGAGAGCAGATCAATGTATTATAAATACGGACCGCATACGTTTATCACAGGTTATCATCAACTTTACAAATAATGCCTTAAAATTCACTTCCAAAGGTTCTATCGAAATGGGATACCGGATTGATGAAGCAAGTGATGAAATATACTTTTATGTAAAAGATACAGGTATCGGAATTCCTGCTGACAAAATAGATAAGGTGTTCGAACGTTTCGTCAAACTGAATTCGTTTATTAAAGGAACAGGACTCGGACTAGCCATTTGCCGTGTCATAGTAGAACGACTGGGCGGAGTGATCGGAGCAGAATCTAAAGAAGGAGAAGGTTCTTGTTTCTGGTTCAAAATTCCAAGAACAGAGAATATTGAGAAATAACAAACAGAATGTCTGAAAAGCTTTTAGTTAAAAAACAACCCTTACTACTACAAAAAAAAGAAGAGCACCCTAAAAGTTTTGTGACTAACTTTCCGAATGCTCTTCATATCTTGCAGCAAAGAGATCTTTTCGCTTTAGAATCTTTCAGTTATCTTCCTAATTCTACTATTTCTCTTATGTTAGGAATATGCTACAGTGCAGTCTCTAATATTCTACGAGCGACAGCACCTGTTACATTTCCATTCTCGCCATATTTAGCACCACGCTCATTGAAGCGGCGTTCGATTTCCAGAATAGTTTCCTGTCCGATGTTCTCTTCATGCAAACGTGTAGTCAGTCCCAGTGAACGGAAAAATTCTTCGGTACGGCAAATCGCTTCATCAATCCGCTCTTCTCTCGTACCGGAAGTAATTCCCCAAACTCTTTCACCATACTGCAAAAGCTTATCTCCTTTTTCTTCATGAAGCACTTGCAGAGTAGCAGGAAGAACAATAGCTAACGTATGGCCATGTGTCAATCCGTGCAACGCAGTAATTTCATGCCCGATCATGTGAGTAGCCCAGTCTTGAGACACTCCCATAGCAATAAACCCATTCAATGCCATTGTAGCCGAAAGCATAAAATCAGCCATCAGTTGATAATCATGCTGGTTTTCACGAATTTTCGGAGCGATCTCCACCAAAGTTTGCAGAATACCTTCCGCCCAACGGTCCATAACGCGACTCTGTCCGGGAGTAGTCATATATTGCTCCATCACATGAACAAAGGTATCGGCCAATCCACAAGCCACCTGATGAGGAGGCAAGGTAAAGGTTACTTCCGGATCGAGAATAGAGAAGATTGGATAGTTGGCATAAAAAGGATATTTCTCTTTCGTTTCGCGGCGGGAAATAACTGCTCCGTTATTCATCTCCGAACCGGTAGCCGGCAAAGTCAATACAGTGGAAAGAGGTACAGTATGAGTTACCGGTCGGCCGGCAAGTACTAAATCCCAGGCATCACCATCATACAGGATTCCTGCGGAAATCAATTTCGTACCATCAATAACAGAACCGCCGCCAACAGCCAGCAAATAGTCCACTTTCTCTTCTTTTCCCAAAGCAATAGCTTTACGGAGAGTTTCGATGGCAGGATTGGGCTCGATTCCCCAGAATTCTACCGTAAAATGGTCCTTTAATGCTTCCTTTACTTGATCGTACACTCCGTTTTTCTTTACGCTTCCGCCACCAAAAGTAATCATAATACGTTTGTCGGATGGTATTTCTTTAGCCAGCCGGGCAATCATCCCTTTTCCCATGATCAGTTTCACGGGATTTTGAAAAATAAAATTTTCCATATCTTAGTCTATTGTTATTATTGGGGTTATTAGTCACTATCCTTGCAAAGATACATGATTTATCCGAACCCTGTCAGACTCAAGCAAAGAATTGTTGTGCCACGGAAGGAACCATAGCCGACAACCAGGGTTTCATATCCTCCGCTACCAATAACCAATACAATAATAATATAATGAAAATGGCAATAGCGATACCTACTAAAACTTTTCTCTGTTTCATAATTGTTTTTGTTTAAATATTCAATATTTATAAGAACAGTTCAAGTTGAAAATTGTTCTATATCAGAAAAATGAAGGCAAAAGAGAAAAAAAGTCATATTTTGTTTGCTGTTTCAAACAAAGTGTCTATATTTGCCCCCATAAAATTACAAAAGACAATGAGAACAATGTTAGTAAATACATATTGGTGGTGGCACCCGTTACAACTCCGACAGTCGTAAGGGAGCAGTGCTCGTATGTATATACCTCATTAAAGATATAACAAAATTGAAAGAGCCCTGTCGCAACCTGCGACAGGGCTCTTTTTATTTACCCGTTTCAAAACAGATTCAATAATAACATAAAAACAGATATAGGATTATGAAAAGTTTTTTAGTTGACCAGGATGGCTATTACGGAGAATTCGGTGGTGCTTATGTACCGGAAATCCTCCACAAATGTGTTGAGGAACTAACGAATAAGTACCTCGAAGTGATTGAAAGCGAAGATTTTAAAAAGGAATTCGACCAGTTACTGCGTGACTACGTAGGACGTCCTTCTCCACTCTATCTGGCCAAACGTCTTTCTGAAAAGTACGGTTGCAAATTGTATCTGAAGCGGGAAGACCTGAATCATACAGGTGCTCACAAAATCAACAACACCATCGGACAAATCTTACTGGCACGCCGCATGGGAAAGAAGCGTATCATCGCCGAAACCGGAGCCGGACAACATGGAGTAGCAACAGCTACCGTCTGTGCATTGATGGATATGGAATGTATCGTTTATATGGGAAAGACGGATGTAGAACGCCAGCACATTAATGTAGAGAAAATGAAAATGTTGGGAGCCACCGTTATCCCTGTCACTTCCGGAAACATGACGCTGAAAGACGCAACCAACGAAGCGATCCGCGACTGGTGCTGTCATCCTGCCGACACTTATTATATCATCGGATCTACCGTAGGTCCTCATCCCTACCCTGACATGGTGGCACGCCTGCAATCTGTTATCAGCGAAGAAATCAAAAAGCAACTACAAGAAAAAGAAGGACGTGATTATCCGGATTATTTGATAGCCTGCGTCGGAGGAGGAAGTAATGCTGCCGGAACGATTTATCATTATATCAACGACGAACGGGTAGGCATTATCCTGGCGGAAGCGGGAGGTAAAGGAATAGAAACCGGAATGACCGCCGCTACCATCCAACTCGGCAAAATGGGAATTATCCACGGAGCACGTACCTACGTCATCCAAAACGAGGACGGACAGATCGAGGAGCCATACTCCATTTCCGCCGGACTGGATTATCCGGGCATTGGTCCGATACACGCTAACCTTGCCGCCCAAAGCCGCGCCAATGTATTGGCAATCAACGACGACGAAGCGATAGAGGCTGCCTACGAACTGACCCAACTCGAAGGTATTATCCCTGCGTTGGAATCTGCCCATGCATTAGGAGCTTTGAAAAAATTGAAGTTCAAGCCGGAAGATATTGTTGTATTGACTGTTTCAGGACGAGGAGACAAAGATATTGAAACCTATTTGTCGTTTAACGAACAGCTATAAATAATTAGTCAACCATTATTTGTAATCAATAATCAAGCAATTATAGAAATGAAAACATTTAATTATACTACCCATAGCAAACAAGTGCTCGGAGATATGCATACTCCCGTCAGCATTTATCTGAAAGTGCGCGACATGTATCCGCAATCCGCATTAATGGAAAGTTCCGATTATCATGCAGGAGAAAATTCCCTGTCATTTATAGCCCTTTGCCCTTTGGCAAGTATCGGTGTAAACGGTGGTATTGTTACTGCCAACTATCCCGATAATAGCCGTACGGAAGAACCGTTGACAAAAACATTCAATGTAGAAAAGGCCATGAACCGATTTATCAATCAGTTCCAGGTGACCGGAGATGATAAGAATGTATGCGGACTTTACGGATACACGACGTTTAATGCTGTGAAATACTTCGAGCATATCCCGGTGAAAGAAAGTCACGATGAACAGAATGATGCTCCGGATTTATTATACATATTATATAAGTATATCGTTGTTTTCAATCATTTCAAAAATGAACTGACATTAGTTGAAATGTTGTCCGAAGGAGAAGAAAGCGGTTTGCCGGAATTGGAAGCAGCCATCGAAAACCGGAATTATGCTTCCTATAATTTCTCTGTAACAGGCCCCGTAACCAGCCCCATCACTGACGAAGAGCACAAAGCAAATGTCCGCAAAGGAATCGCACACTGTATGCGCGGAGATGTTTTTCAAATCGTGCTTTCCAGAAGATTTATCCAACCTTATGCCGGAGATGATTTCAAAGTTTATCGCGCACTTCGCAGCATCAATCCTTCTCCTTATCTTTTCTACTTCGACTTCGGAGGATATCGCATCTTTGGTTCTTCGCCGGAAACACATTGCAAAATTGAAAACGACCGTGCCTACATTGATCCGATTGCCGGAACCACCCGTCGCACAGGAGACACGGTAAAAGACCGCGAATTGACGGAAGCTTTATTGGCCGACCCTAAAGAAAATGCAGAGCATGTCATGTTGGTTGATCTTGCAAGAAACGACCTTTCACGTAATTGCCATGATGTACGCGTGGTATTCTATAAAGAGCCACAATATTATAGTCATGTTATTCACTTGGTAAGCCGTGTCAGCGGTATGTTGAATGAAGGCGCAGACAAAATAAAAACGTTTATTGACACGTTTCCGGCCGGTACGTTAAGCGGTGCTCCAAAGGTACGCGCTATGCAGTTAATCAGTGAAATCGAGCCACATAATCGTGGCGCCTATGGTGGCTGTATCGGATTTATCGGATTGAACGGCGAATTAAACCAAGCGATCACCATCCGCACTTTTGTAAGCCGCAACAACGAGCTATGGTTCCAGGCCGGAGGAGGTATTGTAGCACGCAGTCAGGATGAATATGAGCTACAAGAGGTAAACAACAAACTGGGAGCACTGAAAAAGGCGATTGATTTAGCAGTCAAATTAAAAAATTAGCCGAACATAGTGACTCACTCCCCTATTATGCACGATAATTGCATAGAGTTATACATGATGACTGCATAGAGTTATGCATGATGATTGCATAGAGTCATGCACGATGACTGCATAAAATTGAAAAACAAGCTAATTAAAATCAAAAATGAAAATATTACTTTTAGATAACTACGACTCTTTCACTTATAACCTGCTACATGTAGTGAAAGAATTAGGGGCCACAGATGTAGAAGTAGTCCGCAACGACCAGATAGAACTTGATGAAGTAAATCGTTTTAATAAAATCATTCTGTCTCCCGGACCGGGCATACCCGAAGAAGCCGGATTGTTACTACCTATTATTAAAAGATACGCTCCGACCAAAAGTATTCTGGGTGTCTGCCTGGGTCATCAGGCTATCGGCGAAGCCTTTGGAGCACATCTGAAAAACCTCAAAGAAGTATATCATGGCGTACAAACTCCGGTGAATATCATTGGTCAGGATCTGCTTTTTGAAGGGTTAGGAAAGGAAATCCCTGTCGGAAGATATCATTCCTGGGTAATCAGCCGGGAAGGATTTCCCGACTGTCTGGAAATAACGGCAGAAAGTCAGGAGGGACAAATCATGGCAATCCGCCATAAAACGTATAATGTACATGGTATTCAGTTCCATCCCGAATCAGTATTAACTCCGCAAGGAAAAGAAATTATCAAAAACTTCTTAAACGATTAAACTTATGAAACAGATTCTATACAAGCTTTTCGAACATCAATATTTGGGACGCGATGAGGCGCGCACCATTTTACAGAACATCGCGCAAGGAAAATATAATGATGTACAAGTAGCCTCGCTCATCACCGTCTTTCTGATGCGTAATATTTCCGTAGAGGAATTATGCGGTTTCCGTGACGCACTGTTGGAAATGCGTATTCCGGTTGATTTGAATGATTTCGCTCCGATAGATATCGTAGGAACCGGAGGTGACGGAAAAAATACATTTAATATTTCCACAGCTTCCTGCTTTACAGTTGCCGGAGCCGGCTTCCCGGTTGTGAAACATGGTAACTATGGAGCAACGTCGGTCAGTGGTGCCAGTAATGTAATGGAGCAACACGGTGTAAAATTCACCAGTGATGTAGACCAACTGCGTCGTAGCATGGAAAAATGCAATCTTGCTTATCTGCATGCCCCTTTATTCAATCCGGCATTAAAAGCAGTAGCTCCGGTTCGTAAAGGATTGGCAGTGCGCACTTTCTTCAATATGCTAGGTCCATTGGTAAATCCGGTATTACCTGCTTATCAACTGTTAGGAGTTTACAATCTACCGTTACTTCGCCTTTACACCTATACTTATCAGGAAAGCAAAACGAAATTTGCCGTTGTTCATAGCCTTGACGGATATGATGAGATTTCTCTGACCAATGAGTTTAAAGTGGCAACCAGCGATCATGAAAAGATTTACACTCCCGAAAGTCTCGGCTTCTCCCGTTATAAGGATATTGACCTGGATGGTGGACAAACACCGGAAGATGCAGCTAAGATTTTCGATCATATCATGAATAATACAGCTACGGAAGCTCAAAAAAATGTAGTGATAGTCAACTCCGCTTTCGCTATCCATGTGATTTGCCCGGAAAAGTCAATTGAAGAATGTATCGCTCTCGCCAAAGAGTCATTGGAAAGCGGACGCGCATTGGCAACTTTGAAGAAATTCATTGAGTTAAATAGTTAAATGTAAAATCAGGCATGAATATCAATTAAAATATGAAAGATATATTATCCGAGATTATAGCAAACAAACGATTTGAAGTTGACCTGCAAAAGCAGGCTATTTCTATCGAACAATTACAAGAAGGTATCAGCGAATCTCCGGCTCCCCGCTCTATGAAGCAGGCATTATCCTCTTCCGCATCGGGAATTATCGCCGAGTTCAAACGGCGCTCTCCTTCCAAAGGATGGATAAAGGAAGAAGCGTGTCCGGAAGAGATCGTTCCCTCCTATGCAACGGCAGGGGCCTCCGCCCTTTCCATCCTTACTGATGAGAAGTTTTTCGGAGGAAGCCTGAAAGATATCCGTACCGCACGTCCTTTGGTGGAAATTCCCATTCTTAGAAAGGATTTCATCATTGACGAATATCAGCTTTATCAAGCTAAAATTGTCGGTGCAGATGCCGTACTTCTTATCGCAGCAGCACTAGAACTGGGAAAATGCAATGAACTTGCAGAGAAAGCTCATGGATTAGGTCTGGAGGTCTTATTAGAGATTCATAGTTCCGAGGAACTGGCGTACATCAACAAAGGAATAGATATGGTAGGTATCAACAACCGTAATCTGGGTACTTTCTTCACCGATGTAGAAAACTCTTTCCGCCTGGCCGGACAACTTCCTCAAGATGCTGTATTGGTATCTGAAAGCGGTATTTCCGATCCGGAAATAGTTAAACGCCTCCGGACAGCCGGATTCCGGGGATTCCTGATTGGCGAAACTTTTATGAAAACACAGCGACCGGGAGAAACCTTACAGAATTTCCTGCAAGCCATTCAATAAACTAATTATTCAAAACGGACAGCCCTATGATTAACGGAAAAATTATCAAAGTATGTGGTATGCGAGAAGCTGAAAACATACAGGACGTAGAGTCTATCGAAGGCATAGATATGCTGGGATTCATCTTTTATCCTAAATCTCCCCGATGTATCTACGAGCTTCCGGCTTACTTGCCCATTCATGCCCGGCGTGTCGGAGTCTTTGTAAATGAAGACAAGCAAGTGGTCAGCATGTATGCTGATCGTTTCGGACTGAATTATGTACAACTCCACGGAAATGAATCGCCGGAATACTGCCGGTCTTTACATTCTACTGGATTGAAAATCATCAAGACCTTTTCAGTAGACCGCCCCAAAGACTTGAAAAAGGTATATGACTACGAAAAAGTCTGTGATCTTTTTCTGTTCGATACAAAATGCGAACAATACGGTGGTTCAGGAAATCAATTTGATTGGAGTATATTGCATACATACAACGGACATATACCTTTCCTTTTGAGCGGAGGTATCAACTCATACAGCACCAATGCCCTGAAAGAATTCAAGCATCCCCGACTTGCCGGATATGATCTCAACAGCCGTTTTGAAATCAAACCGGGAGAAAAAGATCCGGAGCGTATCCGGACATTTTTAAACGAATTAAAATCATCACTTTAAAAACCCAACGTCATGAATAGAATTAATCAACTTTTCAATAGCAACAAGAAAGACATACTTTCTATTTATTTTTGTGCCGGCACCCCCACTTTAGATGGTACTGCCGATGTTATCCGCACACTCGAAAAACATGGAGTGAGCATGATTGAAATCGGTATTCCTTTCAGTGATCCGATGGCAGACGGCATTGTTATCCAAAATGCCGCTACCCAAGCATTGCGCAACGGCATGTCTTTAAAACTTCTTTTTGAACAATTGCGGGATATTCGCAAGGATGTAAAAATACCACTTGTATTCATGGGGTACTTAAATCCAATCATGCAATTCGGATTTGAAAACTTCTGCCGCAAATGCGTGGAATGTGGTATTGATGGCGTCATCATCCCCGATCTCCCTTTCCGTGATTATCAAGAACATTACCGTATCATTGCCGAACGCTACAACATCAAAGTGATTATGCTCATCACACCGGAGACCAGCGAAGAACGGGTACGCGAAATAGATACACATACCGACGGATTCATTTACATGGTTTCATCAGCAGCAACTACCGGAGCACAACAGAATTTCAACGAACAAAAACAGGCATACTTCAAGAAAATAAAAGATATGCATCTGAACAATCCGTTGATGATAGGATTTGGCATCTCCAATAAAGCGACGTTCCAGGCAGCTTGCGAACATGCTTCCGGAGCTATCATCGGCAGTAAGTTCGTTACTCTGCTCGAAGAAGAAAAAGACTCGGAAAAGGCCATTCTTAAATTAAAAGAAGCGGTGAAATGATTTATAATTTATGAATTATGATTTATGCGAATCAACAGTTGAATCTGAGTCATTAGTAATGCTAATAAATCAGATTCAACTACTGAATCACGTAAATGGTAAATGATTCACATGAATGATGAATCTACAAAATTATTCGAAAACTCATAAATCATAAATCACAATTATTTCCTATCTTTGCCAACGTTTTAACAGTAATTCAACAATTATGAAAGTAGAAACCCCTTCCGTTTTGTTAATTTACACGGGTGGAACTATCGGAATGATAGAGAATCCGGAAACAGGTGCCTTAGAAAACTTCAACTTCGATCATTTGCTTAAGCATGTACCCGAACTAAAAAGATTCAACTACCGCATCTCTTCCTACCAATTCGATCCCCCTCTCGACTCTTCGGATATGGAACCTGCTTACTGGGCAAAGCTAGTAAAAATTATCAATTACAATTATGATTATTTTGATGGTTTTGTCATCCTTCACGGAACAGACACAATGGCTTACACAGCCTCTGCATTAAGCTTCATGCTCGAAAACCTAAGCAAGCCCGTCATCCTCACAGGTTCCCAGCTACCGATCGGAACTTTGCGCACAGACGGAAAAGAAAATCTCATCACGGCCATTGAAATCGCAGCTGCTAAAAATCCGGATGGTACGGCCATCGTTCCTGAAGTATGTATTTTCTTTGAGAATCATTTGATGCGTGGCAACCGTACCACTAAAATTAACGCGGAGAATTTTAACGCTTTCCGCTCTTTCAATTATCCTCCCTTGGCACGGGTAGGCATCCACATCAAATATGAACCTAATCTCATCCGGAAACCGGACCCGACAAAGCCATTAAAGCCGCATTATCTATTTGATACCAATGTAGTTATTCTGACCCTCTTCCCTGGCATTCAGGAGAGTATCGTGACTTCTCTGCTTCATGTCCCCGGATTGAAGGCAGTTGTCATGAAAACTTTCGGTTCAGGAAATGCCCCGCAAAAGGAATGGTTCATCCGCCATCTAAAGGAAGCTACCGATCGCGGAATTATCATTGTCAATATCACACAGTGTGCCTCCGGAGCAGTAGAGATGGGACGTTATGAAACAGGAATGCACCTTTTGGAAGCGGGCGTAATCAGCGGATATGACAGTACTCCCGAATGTGCCATAACAAAACTCATGTTTTTATTGGGACATGGATTACCCAACAAGGATATCCGATATAAAATGAACTCCTGCTTAATAGGAGAAATTACTAAGTCTTAAGTTAAATCCACCTAATATAATCTCTTGATTTTCATTTTGAGCAGTCTTATAAAAGTGAAAATCAAGGGATTTCTCTTCATCATCACCAGGGATTTATCAACCCCAAACGAGCCAAAGAAGAACCAAAACGGAAGTATAGTTATTTTCACTCTATAAAATAACAGAAAAAACAGTTCCAATAAAAGATATGCAGTTATTTTTGTGATGGATTTGGTTACAAACAATCAAGCAATAATACATTATGATGAAGAAAACAGTTCGATTTGTGCCCATCATTGCAATAGCAATAGCAGGTACTATGTTTAGTTGTGTGGACTCAGGAAAGGATCTCTATGATCCGTCTTATGAAACACCTAACCCGATGGGAGACGGCTTTGCTGCTCCCGATGATATCGATTGGGACATGATAACCACTAAAAATGTTTCAGTCGAAGTAAAAGATGAAGAAGGAGGACAATTTGCTTATTTAATTGAAATATATGCAGAAGATCCCTTGACTAACGAAAACGCTTCCGTACTCGCTACAAGGACAGCTAATAAAGATAATAACTTTAAATTTACAGCTGCTGTCAGCCTGCTCCCCACTCAAAAGGGGATTTACGTGAAACAAACCGACCCAAGAGGACGTGAACAGGTATATCAGTTCGATGTGCCGGAAAACAGCGATAATATTACCTGTAAGCTCTATTATGCAGAATCTGCAGCACAGAATAGAGCATTAATGAGTCGTGGTGTCACTACAAGAAGCCTTGCATTTGAGAAACCGGATTATTCGTCCATACCAGCTGATGCTAAAGAAATTACAGAAATGGCAGGAACGACTTTACTGCGTAGTGCTAATTACAAAATCACCTCTGACTATAACGGCACATTCAAATTTGACGGATATGACGGTGAGATTGCAACCAGAGTTTATGTAGATGCCCAATGGACTATTCCTGCAACATTCCAATTCCAGAACGGAATTGAAATCATTGTTATGAACAATGCAAAGATTAATGCATCAGGAACCATGACGTTCATCAGAAACTCCATGCTGACCATTATGGAAAAAGGAGAGGTAAACGCAGACGATGTATCATTCACCAATGGAGCGCCTGCTGCATTAAGAAACTGGGGTACACTGGCGGTGACAAACACCATGACTCTACATTCCGGTGCAACACTATACAACAAAGGAACCATAACAAGCAAAAATATCTCGATCAACTCTAGCACAAAAATTGTGAATGACAATAAGATCGAGCTGGAAGGTGAATTAAATCTGCCATCTAATTTTTCATTGGAAAATAACGGAGAGATTTATGGAGAGAAATTAATTGCAAATTCTGATGCTGTTGCTACCAATAACAACATCATGAAATTTACAACCATCAGCCTCACCAATACAACATTCAACAATGCTTGCAGCCTGGAAGCCACAACCTCTTTCTATGCAAACGGAGCAACATTCAACTTTACCCAAGGATACCTAAAAGCTCCTACGATGGAGTTTGTTAATGGAATAGTCAACTTAAGCAATGGCTCTATGCTGGATGCAACTGCAAGTATTTACATGAATACAGCTCATGTTAAATTTTACGGAAAAGGCGAAAATACTTCTATGATAAAATCTCCGGTTATAACTGGACAAGGTTTCACGTATGACGGAAATTTAGTTATTGAATGTGATAATCATGTTGAAAAGAGTCCATATTGGAACAACTTCTACGTACAGAATGGCGCATACTTCACTAAAATGGGAGAATCCAAAGTCATGATAGATGTCTGCACGGGTACTAAGAATAATGGAAATGAAGGAGAAGAACCAGAAGATCCTAAATTCCCGATCATCATGGATGACACTCGTAATTACGCCTATCTATTTGAAGACCAGTGGCCATTATATGGAGACTACGATATGAACGATCTTGTTCTGATTATCAAAGAAAGAAAGATTTCCATCAACAAGAATAATAAGGCAGAAGAATTCACGCTAAGTATTGATTTATCGGCTGCCGGAGCTACGAAGAGCATCGGAGCTGCTATCATGCTGGACGGTGTTCCTGCCAGTGCTATCACACAGCCGGTAGTGTTCAGTGATAACTCTCTTGCTAAAAACTTTAATGTGAATGGCAATAAGATTGAGAACGGACAGGACTATGCTGTTATCCCATTATTTGACGATGCCCACAACGCATTGGGAAGAGACCGTTACGAACAGATTAATACCATTAAAAATCATTCTGCCAATACGAATCCTAAAAATATCAGTTTCACTATCAAATTCAGCAACCCTATTTCTGTAGATGAACTTAATATCAACAAACTGAATGTCTTCATCTTTGTAGAAGGAAACAGAAACCAGCGTAAAGAGATCCATATCGTCGGTTACCAACCCACTAAGTTAGCAAATACCGACTTGTTCGGAGGCAACAACGACGATAGCTCTACTTCCCGCAAAAGATATTACATCAGTAAAGATAACCTGGCATGGGGAATCATGGTTCCGACAGACTTCAAATGGCCTTTGGAATATGTGAATATGAAATCTGCTTACTCGTTGTTCGAAAGCTGGGTAACAAGTGGCGGTACTAAGAATGAAGAATGGTGGAAAACTTCTGATTCATCAAGAGTCTACCAATAAGCCAAACAATTAATAATCAACACGGATTTCAACTTTCATGAAATTCGTGTTTTTTCATTAAGATACTGTTAGTTGCAATTAATAGAAAAAAAACATATATCACGAATTTTACTCTCCAGATAGAGAATTATTCTAAAATAATATCTATATTTGCAGTGTATCACAAATATAATGTGACAACAATCTTAATACATAAATCAAGTAACAAAGCAAGCGATAGAAAGGTCTATTCGTATGAAGAAAAAAATATTACTAGTCGACGATAAATCGACAATCGGAAAAGTGGCCGGTGTATATCTAGGAAAAGAGTATGATTTTACCTATTTGGAAGATCCCATCAAAGCAATAGAATGGCTTAATGAAGGCAATGTACCTGACCTCATTATTTCAGATATTCGTATGCCTCTAATGATGGGTGATGAATTTTTAAGATACATGAAGAACAATGAATTATTCAAGTCCATTCCTATCGTAATGTTATCCAGCGAGGAAAGTACAACGGAAAGAATCAGACTACTGGAAGAGGGAGCAGAAGACTATATTCTGAAACCATTCAACCCATTGGAACTCAAAATCCGAATCAAAAAGATTATTGACTAATACCGGGTCTCCTACACATGCAATATTTTGTTTATATAGGCAGAGATAGCAAAACAATAGAACTACTCTCTCGATTAAGTATTGGAGTATTCTATGCTGCACCCAATTGTAGCAAAGCTGTCAAAGTATTGGAGAAAATACGCGAAAAATATGACGCTGCCCTATTTTTTGAACAGGTGAACTTATCCATAGATATTGCAGATATCCAATACATGCGTAAAAAATATCCGGGGCTTTATATGATACTCGTCATCGATTCTTTGTCTAAGGAAGAAGCATCCGAATATCTTAAAGCCGGCATTAACAATACAATCAAATATGAAACAAGCCAAAAGGCTTTGAAGGATTTATCGACTTTCCTTAAACGAAGAAAAGATCAGAAAATAAAGGCGCTTCAACTTAAAGCACAAAATATTAATGCTTTCCGGTTGCCTTTATGGAAACGAACTTTTGATATATTCTTTTCGGGAATGGCGATATTATGCCTTTCTCCTCTCTTAATATTTACTGCATTAGCTATCCGGACAGAAAGCAAGGGTCCCATTATCTACAAATCCAAGCGAGTAGGAAGTAACTATCAGATATTCGACTTCCTTAAATTCCGTTCGATGTACACTGATGCCGACAAGCATTTAAAGGATTTCAATGCTCTTAACCAGTATCAACAGGAAGATGAAGATATTTGGGGAGAAGAACCGGAAGCTGAAATTAATGAAGAAGCCGATGAAGAAGAAATTCTCCTGATATCAGACGATTTCGTAATCTCTGAAGAAGACTACATCAACAAGAAGTCCAAGGAAAAAAGCAATGCTTTCGTTAAATTGGAAAATGACCCGCGAATAACAAAGATAGGACGCATTATCCGTAAATATAGTATTGACGAATTACCCCAACTTATTAATATTTTAAAGGGTGATATGTCAATAGTAGGGAACCGTCCTCTCCCACTCTATGAAGCCGAACTGCTGACAAGCGATGAGCACATCGACCGTTTCATGGGTCCGGCCGGATTGACCGGTTTATGGCAGGTAGAGAAAAGAGGTGAAGCCGGTAAACTCTCTGCGGAAGAACGCAAGCAATTGGATATCACCTATGCAAAGACATTCTCTTTCTGGTTGGATATAAAGATTATTCTGAAAACAGTTACTGCATTCATTCAAAAAGAGAACGTATAATCTCCTTTCTGATGATAGACTCTTATATCTACATAATAGATGATCTGGTATTCTTCTGTACAGGGATTTTGCTGCTATACCTCTTTGTGATGGCCGTAGCTTCACATTTCAAACATATCACTTATCCTAAAGCTCAAAAAACATATCGTTGCGCTATTCTCGTTTCGGAAGGATGCCTTCTTCCGGATATTTATAAAGAAGAATCATACGAGTTTATCACATACAACGATCTGCATCAGACAATCAACAGTTTAGACCAGGAGCATTACGACCTGGTTCTCTTTCTGTCTCATACAGCCTCCGCTTTATCTCCTCAATTTCTGGACAAGATATACAATGCCTATGATGCCGGTATACAAGCCATCCAGCTACATACGGTGATAGAAAACCGCAAAGGTTTCCGTAATCGCTTCCGTGCCATACGTGAAGAAATAAAAAACAGCCTTTGCAGAGCCGGTAATACACAATTCGGCCTATCATCCCATCTGCTTGGGACCAATATGGCACTCGACCTGAAATGGCTGCAAAAGAATATGAAAAGCTCTAAAACTAATATTGAGCGAAAGTTATTCCGGCAGAATATATACATTGATTATCTGCCGGACGTAATTGTGTACTGCCAATCCGCTCCGGTCTGCCCTTATCGAAAACGTATCCGGAAAACGACTTCCTACTTACTCCCTTCCATATTTGAAGGAAACTGGAGTTTCTGCAACCGGATCGTGCAACAATTGACACCTTCTCCACTTAAATTATGTATCTTCGTAAGCATTTGGGCTTCGTTGATAACCGTATATAATTGGACCTTATCATTCGGATGGTGGATTGCACTCTTCAGCCTATTTATTACTTACAGCTTGGCAATCCCTGATTACCTGGTAGAGGACAAAAAGAAGAAAAAACATTCAATATGGAGAAAAAAACACTTAAACAGCGAATTAAAGAAAACCCCGGCTTGAAACAGACTGTGCATCGTTTCATCATGCATCCCGTTAAAACTCGCCCCCACTGGTGGATACGGCTCTTCGATTTCATATACCTGAAACGTGGAAAGGGCTCTGTTATCTACCGGAGTGTCCGCAAAGACCTCCCTCCTTTCAATCGGTTCTTCTTGGGAAAATATTCTGTTGTCGAAGATTTCTCCTGCTTGAACAATGCAGTTGGTGATTTAACAATCGGAGATTATACACGCATCGGATTAAGAAATACAATCATAGGTCCGGTTAATATCGGCAACCACGTCAACCTGGCACAGAATGTAACAGTCACAGGACTCAACCACAATTACCAGGATGCGGAAAAGATGATTGATGAACAAGGAGTCAGCACACTGCCTGTTATCATTGAAGATGATGTATGGGTAGGCGCCAACTCAGTCATTCTACCAGGAGTAACCTTAGGGAAACATTGCGTAGTGGCTGCCGGGAGCGTAGTCAGTCATTCTGTTCCACCTTATTCTATATGCGCCGGATGCCCTGCAAGAATCATAAAAGCATATGATTTCGAGACTAAAGAGTGGAAAAAAGTAGAGAAAACACCTGCTACTAACTATAAATAGTGAGAACCACTACATAATATACCTCATAAAGGTGATTGTGACACATACTGAAACGCACTATCTTTGCAGTATCAGAATTGAATTAATTAGTCATAATTTTATTACGTAGCCACATTTAAGTAAAAAATGAAATAGAATCCTGCCGAAGCGATTTCGTCGGGATTTTGTTTTTATTCTCCTCCCTAACTACAAGACCCAATGAAAATATTCGTCGATAGCCCTTATTATATAGCTAAATAATACTTTCCATTCAACCCACTTATGTTGCAACATACTTAAAGCTGTATACATAAAAAAAACGAGCTAATTCTTTTTATAGAACCACTCGCCACTACATCAGAAAAGCCAAAAGGCTTTTCCATAGTACCTCAAATTTCCTGAAAACTAATCTTCTTTTTACCTAAAAACCTCTTACCTATTGTTATCCTTTTACCTTCTATTAAAAACTTATCCTATTGAATAAACTAAAAAACTTTTAATACCTTAAATGTCTAATCTAATACCTTTTTAATATTTTCTTTTACCTTTATAAACTAACAGCAATTTCTCAACTGCTTTGCAAAGGTACGAACATTTTTCGTGTGCGCAAACGGTTTTGTATTTTATAACACTTTCGCAGGCTATAAACCTTTCACATCATTCAACGTAACCAGCTTATTTACAATAGCATAAATAGTCAAACCGGCAGCACTATGTATTTGCAATTTTTTGCTAATATTCCTCCGGTGCGTGATAACGGTATGAATCGACAAGAACAGCTTTTCCGCTATTTCCTTATTCGTCATCCCCTTCACCACACAGATGACGATTTCTTTTTCCCGCTGACTGAGTGTATCCTGATTATCCATCTCTTCTTCTTCAGAAACAACATTCAATAAACCGGCTATTTTCTTGGAAAGAGTTTCCAAATCATCGAATATTGAAATAGACTCATCATACTTACCCAACAATGAAGCATCTACAAAAGAAGTAACCAGGGCTATTAAACGTATCCTTTTACCGGATATTTCCTCCCGGAATTTAGCGACATCAAAATAATCACCAAAAGCAGGATTGACAATCAACATCTCAGGACATTGCGTCCGGACACAATCGTGTAAAGCTTCAACAGACAGCAATTCTATCGGTTGCACTTTTACGTTGGAAAGACGCTTCAATGCAGCAGTCAATCCACCACGAATAATCACAGAAGTTTCTGCAATAGCAATTCGAACGACTTCGTTATTTTTCATTTTCCCTCATCCTCCTTTCCAAGTTCAGAATAGCAGGAACAAAAATATAATCCTCCACCTTGCAATGAGATTCCAGTCCGGCTTCGCAAGCATATATATCAAAAAGAGCCGCATTCAGAAGATTCTCATTTGCCTTGGCAGGACAATATTTTATAATGATATTTTTTAGTTCTGTCAACTTCTCCCCTACCTGATCGTGATGCTTGGAAAAGGTACTGATCTGGTAGTTTTTGGGAGCATTTCCCTTAATCAATGAATCGACATACTTAAAGACGGTTTTCTCTTCATAATCCATGTGCTTACGCACTTCCCGCGTATATTCATCAAAAAACTTGAGAATAAGAAAAGCGACATCGTCCTGCGAACAGTCGATTGCCTCGATCAGTTTACGACGAATAGCCGGAAGAGAAAAATCAAGAAAATAAATATGCGCCTGCCGCAGATAATCAATCAATGCAGGTATGGAAATATCATCTTTATCCCCATCAAGCCGGGAAAAGCCTTCGGCCATAAAGTTGACTACAATCAGAAAGGTCCGACAGTCCACTCCATTTAGTTCACAAACTTCTTTGACTGTTTTGTCACCAAATCCCAACGAAAGTCCAAAACGACTCATCACTTGCAACAAAGAATAATTATCGCTGATGAGATCGATCATCTTATCAGTTGGCTTGTATTTCTGTAAATTATCCATCATACCTATTATATATTAGAGATTGCAAAGAAACGGAATATTTTGCTGAAATACAATCATCATTTATAGGTATTTTATGCCCTCATTCGTTAGCAAATACTAATTATATGCTACTATTTTGTGGCACAACTTTAGGCAAGCTAGTCTTTTTTTAGTAATTTTGTCGCTATCTATTTGTAATTAGTAACTCGTAATTTTATATTTAATAAAATGGCAAACGAACTCGAACTGAAATACGGCTGCAACCCTAATCAAAAGCCTGCCCGTATCTTCATGAAAGAAGGAGAACTCCCCATCGAAGTATTGAATGGACGTCCCGGTTATATCAATCTGCTGGATGCGTTCAACAGTTGGCAATTAGTGAAAGAACTAAAAGAAGCTACCGGACTGCCGGCTGCCGCGTCTTTTAAACATGTCAGCCCTGCGGGTGCTGCCGTTGCGGTAGAAATGAGCGACACGCTGAAAAAGATTTATTTCGTAGATGACATGAAGCTGTCTCCATTGGCCACAGCATACGCACGTGCACGTGGCGCAGACCGTATGTCATCTTACGGAGATTTCATCGCATTGTCCGACACTTGCGACGAAGAAACAGCACGTATTATCAACCGTGAAGTGTCCGACGGCGTAATTGCCCCCGACTACACAACCGAAGCGCTGGAAATTCTGAAGAATAAAAGAAAAGGGACTTACAATGTAATAAAGATAGATCCTGCATACCGTCCGGCCCCTATCGAACACAAAGATGTATTCGGAGTAACTTTCGAACAAGGAAGAAATGAATTAAAAATTGATGAGAGTCTTTTGAAAGAGATGCCTACGCAAAACAAAGAAATCCCTGCTGATGCAAAACGTGACTTAATCATTGCCTTAATCACTTTAAAATATACGCAATCCAATTCGGTATGTTATGCCAAAGACGGACAGGCGATCGGTATTGGTGCAGGTCAACAGTCACGTATCCACTGCACGCGTCTGGCAGGAAACAAAGCGGATATCTGGTATTTACGCCAACATCCGAAAGTGATGAACTTGCCATGGATTGAGAAAATCCGTCGTGCAGATCGTGACAACACAATTGACGTTTACATCTCGGAGGATTATGACGATGTATTGGCAGACGGTGTTTGGCAACAGTTCTTCACAGAAAAGCCGGAAGTGCTGACACGTGAAGAAAAACGGGCATGGCTGGATACAATGACAGGCGTAGCTTTAGGATCAGACGCATTCTTCCCATTCGGAGATAATATAGAACGCG
This sequence comes from Bacteroides luhongzhouii, assembly GCF_009193295.2. NCBI lineage: Bacteria > Pseudomonadati > Bacteroidota > Bacteroidia > Bacteroidales > Bacteroidaceae > Bacteroides > Bacteroides luhongzhouii. Next base: position 4,700,781 of record NZ_CP059973.1, read on the forward strand.
CACATAAGAGTGGCGTCAGCTACATTGCACAACCGGGTGGCTCCGTACGTGATGACCATGTGATTGAAACTTGCGACAAATACAATATGGCAATGGCATTTACAGGCATCCGCTTGTTCCACCATTAAAAAATATCGACTATTTTTTATTCCATACATCCCCATTTATAATGAGAAGGAGACAAATCTTCCATTATAAATGGGGATTTCCTATTTCTTCAAGACCCTCTATCTTTGCAGCGTTACATTAAAAACGAATCAAAGATGAATAAAATTGGTGTATTTTATGGTTCCACAACCGGAACAACAGAAGACCTTGCCCGCCGAATTGCAGAAAAATTAGATGTACCCTCGGCACATGTATTTGATGTTTCCAAACTAACAGAGGCATTAGTCAATGAATATGACGTATTGGTGCTCGGCTCTTCTACCTGGGGAGCAGGCGAACTTCAGGACGACTGGTATGATGGAGTAAAAGTTTTAAAAAAATGCGATTTATCTCATAAGTCTGTAGCCCTGTTCGGTTGCGGCGACTCTGACTCGTATAGCGACACTTTCTGTGACGCAATAGGTATTCTTTATGAAGACTTGAAAGATACCCATTGTAAATTCCGTGGAGCAACAGACACCGCAGGCTACACATTCGACTCTTCTATCGCTGTTGTAAACGGCAAGTTTGTAGGGCTTCCGCTTGACGAAGTCAATGAAGACAATAAGACAGACGAACGTATCAGCGCATGGGTTGAACAAGTGAAACAAGAAATCAGCTAATTTTACCTTAACATAAAAAGAATACTTTGCATCATGGCAACTGAAAGAATCATCCCCGGCGAAATCCGGATTTTTCTTAATCACATTTATGAGTTTAAGAAAGGCGTACGCAACATGGTACTTTATACAATGAGTAAAGAGCACGAAGAATTTGCCATCCGCCGATTGAAAAATCAAAAGATCAGTTATATGATACAGGAAGTAGGCACCAATAAAATCAACCTGTTCTTTGGAAAGCCTGAATGTATGGAAGCCATGCGGCATATCATCATCCGCCCCTTAAATCAACTGACAGCCGAAGAAGACTTTATTTTGGGGGCCATGCTGGGATATGACCTCTGCCAGCAGTGCAAACGGTATTGCAGCAAAAAAGAAGGTATAAAGATGGCAGTTTAAGCAATAACCTTAGCATAAGTTTAGCTTTGTTTGTATGTAGTTTGTCTTGAGTCGGATCGTTTCTGAAAAGAGCAATTTCCTGATGGTAGATATATCCCAAAAGACTGGTTGTGAAGGAAACGATTCACTCAAATACAAACAAAAGCGATGATGAAATAAACAAGAAGGACAACTCTACACATTAACAACAGGCAAAGGTATATATCAGTAAAAATTACCACACTAATATAGACCTTTGTCTTTTTTATTCTCTCAATACTTATCTTTCTTTTACTCTTTAGTCTCAAATTACCTACATATACTGAATTTAAGAAATAACTATGCCTAGTATTAGGTATTGCCACATTTTTTAACCTCATCTAACTTTGCAACCGATAAAATTATTAAAAAGATGAGAAAAATAACCGCAATCGTTATTCTATGTCTCCTGCCTTCTCTTTCAAATTCAGCACAGGAGACAAAAGAAATTTCCAAAAATAGTAATTCTTCTTCTACAGAAGATTATACTAAATTCCGTTTTGGTGGATATGGTGAAATGGTCGCTAATTTTAAAGATTATGGCATCAACCGTTTCTATGGAGGAAACGATGGTAATCCAAAGAAAAACAGGAATACCATTTCAATCCCCCGTTTCGTTTTAGCTTTTGATTATAAGTTTAATTCCAAATGGATACTCGGTGCAGAGATTGAGTTTGAATCCGGTGGAACAGGTACAGCTTTCGAATTAGAAAACACCGAAAACGGTGAATACGAAACCGAAGTTGAAAAAGGAGGAGAAGTGGCTATTGAGCAATTTCACATCACACGTTTGATTCATCGCTCCCTCAACGTGCGTGCCGGACATATTATTGTTCCGGTAGGACTGACCAACGCACACCATGAACCGATCAATTTCTTCGGAACTTCACGTCCGGAGGGTGAAACCACCCTTCTGCCCTCTACCTGGCATGAAAATGGTTTGGAAATCTTTGGTTCCTTTGGAAAAGGTTATGCCAGTTTTGACTACCAAGCTATGGTTGTAGCAGGTCTGAACCCTAACGGATTCGATCGCAATACATGGGTAGGCAGTGGTAAACAGGGAATTTTTGAAGAAGATAATTTCACTTCTCCCGCATATGTATTCCGCTTGGACTATAAAGGAGTTCCCGGCTTACGTGTAGGTGCCTCATTCTATTATTGCGCAGATGCAGGAGCCAATTCCGACAAGGAACAGACTTATTCAAGCTATGGAAAAATTCCGGTAAGAATCTTCACCGCAGATGCACAATATCGCAATAAATATGTAACGGCACGTGGTAATATTTTATATGGAAATTTAGGAAACTCTTTGGGAGTGAGCCAAGCAAATGTCAAGTTATCCAATAAATCACCGTACAGTCGTCTGGCACCGGTAGCTAAGAATGCTGTAAGCTATGCAGCAGAAGCCGGTATCAATATCCGCTCAGTCTTCGGAGGCAATAAAAAGATTCCGGTTATCTATCCATTTGCCCGCTATGAATACTACAATCCACAAGAAAAAGGAGAAAAAGGGCAAACGATGGAAAAACGCTGCCAAGTAAGTATGTGGACAGCGGGATTAAATTGGTATGCGTTGCCAAACTTAGTGATAAAAGCTGACTATGCCACCCGTCAGATTGGTACCAACAAAGTTTTTGGCGTTTCAAAAGCATATAACAGTGAAAACGAATTTTCCATTGGAATAGCCTATATAGGATGGTTTATCAAGAAATAACAAATAATCAATTATTTAATTTTTATATGATGAAAACAAAATTCTTTTATGTTGCAGCCCTCATATGGGGATTAGCATTTACAACTACTTCTTGTAGCAGTGACGATGACAACCCGACAGTAGATCCTGCTAACATCGATTACACTTCTGAAAACGCATCAAGCTGGCATAACTACATGAGAAATGTAGCAGCACTTTTAAAAACAGATGCAACCAATCTTTATAACGCATGGAACTCAAGTTATAAAGGAGGCGACAGTTATGCTTCTCTCTTTAAGGCTCATAACGGTTCTCCTTATGCAAGTGCATTGAGCTGTGTAGAAGAAATCGTAGATAAATGCGCGGAAATTGCCAACGAAGTCGGTACCGCCAAGATTGGTGATCCGTACAACTTATACAAAGCGGGAAATACAGAAGAAGCATTGTACGCTGTGGAATCCTGGTACAGCTGGCATTCACGTGATGATTATACAAACAACATTTACTCCATCCGGAATGCGTATTACGGTTCTTTAGACGGCAGTATAAATGCTAACTCTTTATCAACTGTAGTCGCCGGTGTTAATCCATCCTTAGATACTAATGTAAAGAATGCCATTCAAAAAGCGGCAAAAGCCATTCAGGATATTCCGCAACCTTTCCGTAATCATATACCCAGTAATGAAACAGTAGCAGCAATGGACGCTTGTGCCGAACTGGAAAGTATATTGAAGAATGACTTAAAATCTTATATTGCCAATAATGCCAACAACATCAATACCGACGCCGTACTGAATCCTGTGGTAATGCAATATGTAGATGCAGTAGTAGTACCTACCTATAAAAGCTTGAAAGAAAAGAACGATGCTCTCTACAATGCAGTAATAGCTCTTGCAGACAACCCGTCAAATAGTGCTTTCGATAAAGCCTGTGATGCTTGGATCACCGCACGTGAGCCATGGGAAAAGAGCGAAGCCTTCTTGTTCGGTCCGGTAGACGAGATGGGACTTGATCCTAACATGGACAGCTGGCCTTTAGACCAGAATGCCATCGTGCAAATTCTGAATTCTCAAAGCTGGAGTGATCTTGAATGGAATGAAAATGATGATGAAGCTGCTGTTGAGTCAGCACAGAATGTACGCGGTTTCCACACATTAGAATTCCTTCTCTACAAAAACGGTGAACCACGTAAAGTACAATAAAGACTTATCTTAGCTAAGATATTATTGAGAAGTAAAGGTTGGAAGTCAATCATCCACCTTTACTTCTTTGGTATGTTTAAAACATATTATTGAAATAAAGTCAATAAACAATGAATCACTTTCTAAAATATTCATTCTCTATTTTTTGCCTGTTGGCATGCTCTGCCTGTGATGACGACGGAATTGACGTATTGGATATCGAAATCCCGGAAGGCTATGCCCTGTCAGCCGGAACATCAACCATTTTCTTGAGTTCATCCGTTGCTTATGATACGCCTGCAGATTGGATAACAGGAGCATATGACGTACGCTTCACCCGAGGCGACAGGCTATATGACGATGTACGTACAAGCAACAACGGGCATGGTGGCGGTCTCGGACCTGTTTATGCCGGTTACTCGTGCGGCAGCTGCCACCGGAATGCAGGGCGCACTAAACCCTCTTTATGGACAGAGGGCGGATCGGGCAGCTATGGTTTCTCCTCCATGCTGGTTTACATATCCCGTAAGAACGGAGCTTTCTTTCAGGATTATGGCCGTGTGCTTCATGACCAGGCAATCTACGGAGTACAACCGGAAGGCAAACTATCCGTAGAATACACTTACGAAACATTTTCTTTCCCTGATGGAGAAGCCTACACGCTTTGCAAACCGCAGTATAGCATATCCGAATGGTATGCCGAAGAGATCAAACCGGAAGATTTGTTTTGCACCGTACGTATTCCATTACGCCACGTAGGTATGGGACAGATGATGGCATTAGATCCCATTGAAATTGAAGCACTCGCAGCAAAAAGCAATTATCCCGAATATGGAATCAGCGGACGATGTAATTACATCACCGAACGGGGAGTAAGATGTCTGGGATTGTCCGGCAACAAAGCCCAACATGCCGATTTAACGGTAGAGTTAGGATTCTCCAGTGATATGGGTGTTACCAACAGCCGCTATCCGGAAGAAATCTGCGAAGGACAAACGCAAGTCAACCAAGGCAGCATGATGGGACTTTCTTATGACCAGTTGGATGTCAGTACAGAAGAGATGGAAAATGTAGATCTCTATATGCAGAGTCTCGGCGTACCCGCCCGGCGTAATATAAACGATCCGCAAGTAATCAAAGGGGAACAAAACTTTTATAAAGCCAAATGTCATCTTTGTCATGTGACGACCCTGCATACCAAACCACGCGGTACTGTGTTATTAAACAATACCCAACTCCCGTGGCTGGGCGGTCAGACCATTCACCCTTATTCCGATTATCTGTTACACGACATGGGTTCGGAAATTATGGGAGTCGGCCTAAATGACAACTACGTAAGCGGCCTGGCACGTGGAAACGAATGGCGCACTACCCCTCTTTGGGGAATTGGCCTGCAAGAAAAGGTCAACGGGCATACTTATTTCCTACATGACGGCCGTGCCCGCAATCTGACAGAAGCTATCATGTGGCATGGCGGAGAAGGAGAAGCATCGAAGAACTTATTTAAAAACATGAGTAAAGAAGACCGCGATGCGCTGATCGCATTTTTAAATTCACTTTAAACTAAAAGTAGTATATACAAAGCAATTATGAAGAAATTTATAATCATTGCCATGCTGACTGCCATCATGCCTTTGGCTGCAATGGCGCAACATGAAGAAGATACAGAAAATGGTGTAGTATCATTGGCTGGAAGAGAAGGATTCACGATCGAAACCAAGAAGGGAGATTTCGTATTCAAACCCTATCTGCTCGTACAAACCAGTGCAAACTTCAATTGGTACGACGATGAAGGACTAGATAAGGCATATAATCAGGATAACATAGCCAACTCCGGTTTTTCCGTTCCTTACGCTGTACTCGGGTTCACCGGAAAGGCTTTCGATAAAGTGTCTTTCAACCTTTCCATCAATGCGGCAGCCAGCGGAGGCGCATTACTTCAACAGGCATGGTTTGATGTTCAGCTGAAAAAGCAATTTGCCATCCGGGTCGGTAAATTCAAGACTCCGTTCTCACATGCCTATCTGACAACACTGGGAGAAACATTGTTACCCAATTTACCAGTATCACTCACTGCTCCCGTTATCCTCCCCTACTCCTTGAATGCGGTAACACCTAACATTGGCACCGGATTCGATTTAGGGGTAGAGATTCACGGTTTAGTGGCTGACAAATTCGGGTATGAAATCGGTCTATTCAATGGTACGGGCGCTTCTGTCAACACCGCGACAAAGACATTCAGCGATGACTGGCACATTCCGTCTTTACTGTATGCCGGACGTTTCACTTATATGCCGAAGGGAGTGATGCCTGCCACACAGGGAAATCCGAACAGGCTGAATGAAGACAAAATTATGTTTGGTATTTCTACTTCTATTAATGTAGAAAGTGAAAATGAAAGTACCAATGATTATCGTGCGGGATTAGAGTTTGCAATGCTAAAAAACAAACTTTATCTGGGTGCTGAAGTTTATTATATGAATGTAGGTTTTACAAAAAGACAAAAGATTTCCGAGTCATATAATTACCTGGGCGGTTATGTACAAGGTGGTTATTTTATAGCTCCCCGCCTGCAGGCAGCCGCACGTTATGATTTCTTCAATCGTAATGGAATGGACACCAATGGTTTCCTGAATATGCCAGCCGTAGGCATGAACTATTTCTTCAAAAACTGCAACTTGAAGTTACAAGCTATGTACCAGTATATTGCCCGCAAAGGTCATGACACCCAACTCGATCGGGATAACGATGATTTAGGTTTGGCAGTACATTCGGCCAGTATTCTACTTCAATATACATTCTAAATAGCACAAGAAAGGATTTGTTTATGAAAAAATACATTCTTTTCGGTGGCTGTCTACTGTTATTGGCATATATCACGTCATGTGATGACGGACGTATTTATGAAAAAACAGAGACCCTGTCAGAAGAAGGACGCACATTGAAAATGAGCGGAAGAATCAGTGGTATCAATAAATGGCCCGATGGTTATAGTGTTGTAGTGGCAGGCTTCAGTGATGAGAGCGAGTATGCCGTTGTCACAAAAACAATTCCGGCGGTCGAAAATGATGAGATTCAGGTAACCATGACAGGAGTCAGTGACAAAGTAACCACTATTGAGTTATGCGTTATTAATAGATTAAGAAAACGAGTAATCAGCTTTCGGTCAATGGACGATCTTACGGCAGTTGACGACACTATTCTTATGGATGTGGGAACTGTGGATGCAGGTATGTATCATGGCATTCAGGAAAAAGTATTTAATACTACATGTGCCCACTGTCATGGTGGAGGTAGTTCGGCAGCAGGCAACCTGTATCTGACAGAGGGCAAAAGCTATGAGGCACTCGTCAACCGTCCGTCAAAGAAAGTAGACGGTATGTTACTTGTCAAACCGGGCAGTGCACAAGAAAGTGTATTGCATACATTATTGAATACCACTATTAGTTCAACTTGGGGATACGATCACTCTAAAGAAATACTGTCATCCCCTATTTTGACCCTTATTGACGATTGGATCAATAACGGCGCACAAGAATAAATAGTTATTATACAATTGATATGAACAACAAAAAACAACAGAATATTCAGTCTGAAAAGACACTAACAGAGATTTTTAAATACGATGCAGAAGGAGAAGCTTCAGAGTATCACATCATCATTCATTCTACTAAACCGGAAGATACATACGAAGAACAACTGAATGCAGTATTAAACACTTACGACTATTTACTTACCCAAGAACTGAAAGGAGCAGTCGCCATCCTCAAACGCTATTTCTTAAGTGACGCCGCCAATCAGGCAGATACACTATTGGCATTGACAACTGAAGGTTCGGACTGCACGCTTTCCATTGTGGAACAGCCCCCGCTGGACGGAACCAAGATTGCCTTATGGGTCTATCTGTTGACTGACGTACAGACGCAAGTCCTGCATAACGGGCTTTTCGAGGTGAAGCACAGTGCCTACCGCCACTTTTGGGGTGGTAGCGCATTCAATCGTGCCGCCAATTCGGAATACCAGACCCGCCTGTTATTGAACGACTATGTGATGCAACTCATGGAGCAAGGTTGCAGACTGGCGGACAATTGTATCCGCACATGGTTCTTTGTACAAAATGTAGACGTGAATTATGCCGGAGTAGTGAAAGCGCGTAATGAAGTTTTCGTTACCCAAAACCTGACAGAAAAAACACATTACATTTCCAGCACCGGTATCGGCGGTCGCCATGCCGATCCGAAAGTACTGGTACAAATGGATACTTATGCCGTAGCAGGATTACAACCGGAACAGATTCATTTTCTCTATGCACCTACCCACCTGAATCCGACTTATGAATATGGAGTAAGTTTTGAACGTGGCACGTATGTAGATTATGGCGACCGCCGCCAGATATTTATTTCGGGTACGGCAAGCATCAACAACAAAGGCGAAGTGGTATATCCCGGCAACATTCGCAAACAGACAGAACGGATGTGGGAAAATGTGGAAGCCCTGCTAAAAGAAGCAGAATGCACTTTTGAAAATTTGGGACAAATGATTATATATTTGCGTGATATAGCCGACTATGCAGTCGTTAAAGCAATGTATGACCAACGTTTCCCACACACTCCCAAAGTATTTGTTCATGCTCCGGTATGTCGCCCCGGATGGTTGATTGAGATGGAATGTATGGGAGTGAAAGAATGTAAGAACAAGGGGTACGCTCCATTTTAAATCATAAAAGATTATACCGTTGAAAAGGTTACTTATTATCTTATATATCTGTCTGGTGGGACTACTCGCTGCAGCTACTTTTGTAGAGCAAGCGTATGGGACAGATTTTGTAGAGAGAAATATATATCATACATGCTGGTTTTGTTGTTTGTGGGGAGTTATTGCCGCAATTGCACTTGTTGCTCTCATCCGACGTGCTTTATGGCGACGGTTCCCCATATTGTTGTTTCATGGCTCCCTCCTCGTTATCCTGGTGGGGGCCATGATTACGTTTACCGGCAGTAAAAAAGGATACGTACATTTACTGCCGGGAGTGACGGCAGGTAGTTTTCAGGAGTCGGAAAGCGGAAGAGAAGCAGACCTGCCATTCACAATACAGCTGGATAGTTTTCGTATAGCATACTATCCCGGAACTGAAGCTCCGGCAGACTACATCAGTTATATCACCTACTCTCTTCCCGGACAAAAAGATGTTCTGTCACACGAACAGATTTCAATGAACCGTATATTTACATTACAAGGTTTCCGTTTCTATCAGTCATCTTTCGATGATGATGGAAAAGGGAGTTGGCTGACTGTCAATTATGACCCGTGGGGTACGGGAGTTACGTATGCAGGATATGTTCTGCTCGGTATCTCCATGATCTGGTTATTATTTTCCCGCTATGGCGATTTCCGACGCCTGCTAAGTCACCCGCTACTGAAAAAAGGAGGTGTATTTCTATTGTTCCTCTTCTGTCTTGCAGGTAGTATGCAAGCACAAAAAAAACTTCTCCCGGCCCTGAAACGGGTACAAGCAGACAGTTTGGCACAAGAACAGGTCATTTATCACGACCGAGTAGTACCATTCAATACATTGGCGCGCGATTTCATTCAGAAATTGACAGGCAAAGCTTCATATAAAGGTTTGACGCCTGAACAGGTAATTGGTGGCTGGCTACTCTATCCGGAAGTATGGAGAAATGAACCATTGATATACATCAAAAATACAGAGTTGCAGCATTTGCTAAACTTACAGACACCTTACGCCCGATTAACCGATTTATTTGACGGTCCGGTCTACCGTCTTCAGAAAACCTGGCAACAAGAACAGGGAAAAGGTAGCAAACTCGCCAAAGCCATCCAAGAAACGGACGAAAAAGTGGGATTGATCCTGATGCTGGAAAAAGGAACATTCATTCAGCCATTACCCACTGATGGCAGCGTGCAACCACTCTCCGAACTGGAAATAAAAGCCGAACTACTCTACAACCGGATTCCGTTCAGCAAGATTCTTTTTATGATTAATCTATCATTGGGAGTATTGTCTTTCCTGCTTCTGCTTCAGTACAGCCTGCGAAGAAGGGTACTCTCACCGAAAGCCAAAGCGATTACCCGCACAGCAGGAGCGTTCTTTTCTGTTGCGCTCTATCTTGCTTTCATATTCCATTTAGCAGGATATTGCCTACGTTGGTATATTGGCGGACGCATTCCACTTAGCAACGGTTACGAAACCATGCAGTTTATGGCACTCTGCATCCTCTTGGTAGCCTGCCTGCTCCATCGAAGATTCTCATTCGTACTTCCATTCGGATTCTTGCTCTCCGGCTTTGCGTTGTTAGTCTCTTACCTGGGACAAATGAATCCGCAGATAACGCCATTAATGCCGGTGCTCGTCTCTCCGTGGTTAAGCATTCATGTTTCATTGATTATGATGTCTTATGCCCTATTGGCATTTATCATGCTAAACGGAATACTGGCATTATGTCTCCGAAAAAAAGAGCCGGAAAACAATGTCTCTGAAAATGACGACAGACAAGATAACCGGATAGAACAGTTGACGCTAGTCAGCCGTTTGCTACTCTATCCTGCGACGTTCTTTTTAGGGGCAGGCATCTTTTTGGGAGCAGTCTGGGCAAACGTTTCCTGGGGAAGATACTGGGCGTGGGACCCGAAAGAAGTATGGGCGCTGATTACCTTCCTTGTATATGGAGCAGCCTTCCATTCACAAAGCCTGCGCATTTTCCGCAAGCCTTTATTTTTCCATATTTATATGATTCTTGCTTTCCTTACAGTCTTAATGACTTATTTCGGAGTGAATTATGTTCTTGGCGGGATGCATAGTTATGCAAACTCCTGAACCACCATACATAAGAATCGGCCGAAGTGATTCACCCGCATTTCTTTTATTTGGTTGTTAAGTTGAAAAAACATTAATGTATTCATTTTGGAATATGAATAGATGATGTATTCTAAAAGAGGTAAAGAGGGTGCACTTCACAAAAGGGTACCCTCTTTTACCCATCCAGTTTCACACACGTGCGTGCACCTCATGTTTCAACCACGCACCCGGCAGCATTTCTTTTTCACCTTTTTCATTCACCAGTTCCATCTGCAATACACCTCCGTTACAATCGAAGTAACGAACCTCTATCGGATGCAATCCGGCTTTCAATGCCTTCTGCACAATAATCTCTACCGATGAGTGTGCACCGTCATTATCTCCCAGCAATTCACCGTCAAGCGTCAATGTACTACCGTCATCCGATAGAAGGGCAAAGGTGTAAATACCATCAGCGGGAACTTCCAGATAACCGGTCATCACCAAGCCGATATTTCCTTTCACCTCTTCGGGGATAGATACCGATTCTACCACATATTCCCCTTTTACCGGAGCCGCGTCAATATCTGCACAAAGATTACCGCGGAAGTCATGCCATACAGCTTTCAAGCCGGGCTGCAAGGCAGCCGGAGCAGTCACCGCCTCCGCATAAGGAGCCTTTACATATTTAGTATGTGCCACATCCGAAGGAGAACCGTCCGGACGGAACGTGCGGAAAGCGAAATCGGTAGTCTCCGTCACGTCCAGAGCACCATTATAAAGAGTAGATTCTTTGGTAGGCATACTGCCGTCTGTCGTATAGCGTATTTCAGTACCGGGCAACGGGCAAGTCAAATCAACCGTTGTTTCATCAATAAATGCATTCACTTTATAGAATCCCTGCAAATCGGGCACACGATAATTTACCCTCATCACATCCATCCGTTTAAACTGCGGAACAAGCTGACGATAGAACTCTTCGAGGCTTGGTTTAGCAGCCGGCTCTGCCCAGGCTATTTCACTCAATGCAATCATACGGGGAACGATCAGGTATTCAATGCGCTTCATTGTCGGAATCCATTCAGACCAGAGATTAGCCTGTACACCCCAGATATATTTCTTCTGTTCGGGTGATAATCTATCATCCGAACACGGATCGTATGCCAGTATTTTCTTCACTGAATTCTGATCCTGCGCATAATCGAAATAGAAATATTCATTCGGACAAGCAATCACTTTCTGCTTTTGCGCGGTCGCCGTAGGCAACGCGTCTTTCGCCCAACTTCTCCACCATGTAATAGCGGCATCGGAAGATAATCCGTCGGCTACCACTTCATCCCAGCCGATGAGTCTCTTTCCGTTGGCGAGGAAGAATTTCTCCATGTCACGTACAAACCATGCCTGAAGTTCTTCTACCGAACCCAGCTTCTCCGTACGGATACGTTTCTGACAGAGAGGGCATTTCTTCCAGTTGGCTTTTTCCACTTCATCACCACCCATGTGCACATATTCATAAGGGAAAAGCTCGAAAACTTCTTTGAATACATTCTGGCAGAATTCCAGCGTCGCGTCTTTACCCGGGCAGACAGGAGAAGAGAAGGTTTCTCCCCATCCGATTAGTCCGTCGCATGCCAACTCCGGATATTGGCTGATAGCCGCGAGAAAATGTCCCGGCATATCAATCTCGGGAATGACATCGATTCCTCTTTGCGTAGCATAGGCTACTATTTCTTTGATATCATCATGAGTATAATAACCTCCATACAGCGTATCTCCTTCCACAATGCGTATCTTATCTTCCGGAATCAGGAAATCGGTATTATCTTCCTCTTTCGCACGTGCCATGCAGATCCGATCCTGCTCATTAAACTTACGCCAGGCTCCTTTTTCGGTAAGTAGCGGGTATTTCTCAATTTCTATACGCCAGCCCTGATCGTCAGACAAATGCCAGTGGAATTTATTGAGTTTATACAAAGACATCAGATCCAATACATGCTTTACCTCATCTTTACTCCAAAAATGACGGGAAGCATCCAGCATAAATCCACGCCATTCAAAACGGGGTACGTCTTCTATTTGCACGACAGGGATTGAATAAGTTTGTTTCTCTCCCTGCACTTCTATCGCTGCAGGAAGGAGCTGGCGAATAGTAGTAATCGCAGAAATGATGCCCGAATAATCATTAGCCTCTACCTGGATATATTCCGGCGTAGACTGAAGTTTATAAGAACCGGGCTTGCCACCGGTATCTTTCAACTGAAAATACATATCTACCTGATTCTTATCAGTAGTGACCTCCACAGAAGACGATATGACATTGCGGAGAATCTCCTGCAAATACCCGACTGCCGGAAACAACGACTGATCGGAAACTCCAATCTTCATTCCATCTTTTAAAACAAACGAGCCCGACTGCTCGGTCAGACTAACAGGGGTAGGTAGGATTGCAATTTCTTGCTTAACGGTGGGCGTACAAGAAGAAAAAACACAAGCTGATACAATGAGTAAAGAGCTACTTAATTTTTTGAACATGCGGTTAACTATTTAATAAATGATTTGTCCTGTCTTTTATTGACCATCTATATATAATACAACTAAAACATAGAAACTACTAAAAGCCCGGGAAAAGTTTTTTTGCGACTTGACGTCACAGACTCCTATAAATGTTTATCTTTGCTAGCCAATCTCAATCAAACAATTAATTATAAAGAGTCACTTCCAATGTCAAGAGAGAATATCTTAATCAAAACCTCATGGATTAGCACAATTGGCAATGCAATCCTATCCGCATCAAAAATCATCATCGGTTTATGGGCCGGTAGTCTGGCCGTAGTGGGCGACGGTATCGACTCGGCAACCGATGTCGTTATCTCTATCGTTATGATTTTTACGGCACGCCTCATCAACCGTCCTCCTTCAAAGAAATATGTATTCGGTTACGAGAAAGCGGAAGGCATCGCGACTAAGATTCTGTCACTGGTGATATTTTATGCCGGTGTACAAATGTTGATATCGTCCATTCAAAGCATTTTTTCAGATGAAGTGAAAGAGATACCATCGTCTATCGCTATCTATGTCACCGTGTTTTCTATTATCGGTAAGCTCTTGCTGGCTTTATACCAATACAAACAGGGAAAGAAGATCAACAGCTCCATGCTCACGGCAAACGCTATCAATATGCGCAATGATGTCGTCATCTCAACCGGTGTTTTGCTGGGATTGATATTCACTTTCATCTTCAAATCACCCATACTCGATTCGGTTACGGGATTGATAATCAGTCTCTTTATCATCAAATCTTCCATCAGCATTTTTATTGATTCCAATGTGGAGCTAATGGACGGGGTGAAAGATGTCAATGTATATAATAAGATATTCGAGGCGGTAGAGAAAGTGCCCGGTGCCAGCAATCCACATCGCGTCCGGTCACGAATGATAGGAAATCTCTATATGATTACCCTTGATATAGAAGTGAATCCGCAAATTACCATCACACAGGCACATGAGATTGCAGGTGCGGTGGAGAAGAGCATCATTAATTCGGTGGATAACGTATATGACATTCTGGTACACGTGGAACCTGCCGGTGAGTGTCAGACAGGAGAAAAATTCGGGGTCGATAAAGATATGGTTTGATTTATCTCTACACAGATTTTTTTCACTTTCCTCTATCACCTATCACCCTGCCTGATAAATCAATTATCAATAAGGAAAAAGAATGAATCTCTATACGATACATTCGTTTCAACTGCTTGAAACTTTAGTTTCATTAGTGTGAAACCATAGTTTCCCCATAAGGAAACTTTAGTTTCACCTACGGTGGAACTATGGTTTCTCTACGGAGAAACTAAAGTTTCCCGGCACGGCACTTTCAGTTTCAAGGCTTGAAACTGAAAGTGCCGTGCCGGGAAACTATTTTTTTGACCGGTTAATAGCTGATCTTTACCCCTGCAAAGAAACTTCTCGGCAGAGAAGGCCCGTAAATATAGCCGGAATCCCGGTTAGCTCCTCTGTCAAAATCCTTTTGATAAGACTCAAAGAGGTTCTGAACTCCACCGTTTAGTTGTAAATCGACTGTTTTGTATAGCTTGAAGTCGTAAGCCAGTTTCACTCCCAAATCGAAGAAACGGGGTGTTCTGATTGCTTCCGCTTTTCTTTCGGGCATTTCTCCCAGTTTGGCATTTTCGGCAGTGATATCCATACGTTGCACTAACATTGGGCCGGTATAAGTTCCTGATAAAGCGATGGATAAGGGTTTTACAGGAGTGTAAGTAGCTGTGAAATATCCGTAAGTATCGGGAGTACGGAAAATCTTCTTTTCTGCCGGTACGTCATCGTGCCATTTATGAGGTTCATCGTATCGGCTGCGTTGTAAAGTGAGTCCCGCTTGTATTTGCAGGATGGAAAGATAAGCTACTTTGCCCTCCAGCGTTAGCCCCATCACTTTCGCGCCGGGACCGTTACTGCGTGTTTTTACCAATATCCCATCGCCACGGTCATAAGGTTCGCCCAACACAAAGACATCTGTCAATCTTGTATAAAAGCCCTCAATCAAGAAATTCGTCTGGAATACTCCGAAACGGTGATACATATCTGCGGACACACTGAAACTTTGGGATTTCTCCTCTTTCAAATTCTTCGCACGCTCAATCATTGCCACTGTTCCACCCACATTTTCAATATGCATATCTTCATCAAAAGCCTGCGGAGCACGGAATCCGGACGAATAGCTCAAACGCAGGTTTATATCCTGTGTCGGGTTGAAACGCAAGTTGGCACGGGGGCTAAAGATGACATTATCTACCATATTATGCTTATCCAGACGACCACCGATCAGAATACCCCAACGGTCGTTCTTCCATTCGTTCTGCAGAAAAGCACTGTAAATATTCACCGTCTGATCCGTATGACGGTCATATCCCCACATATTATCTTTCAGACGGTCACGATTATATTCAAGTCCTGCCGTGAGGTCAGAAGGCATAAATAAACACTTATCAAACGTATGTACATACTGCGCGCCGCCCATAGCGGTTAAATCCGTTGTTTTCCCATAGGCTTTCAGAGGATCGTTACCCGGTCCGTAATAACTGTCCCGATCTGTATTGGCGGCTGACGCAAAAATACTTAGACGGTTCTTTTCATCCGGCGAGAAATAATCGAATTTCAAACTCCCACCATCAATCGAATGTTGCAACTGCTCTGCAATATGGGCTTCGTGAGGAGGACGGTCCAACATATCCCCTCCCCGACGGAATTCTTGCATGTGGTGATATTCGAAGGTTAGTTTGGAGTAAGTGCTTGTTTTCAGATAAGAGCGGAAGCCCACTGTCTGATTCTTCAATTTAGGCAGTTCGGTGAATCCGTCTCCGTCATAATCATATCCGGACCGGTGACGGTTCTGACCAAAGATATACAGTCCGGCACGATGATCGTCCGTCACTAATGAAGCATTCAGGGAGGTATTGTTATCGAATGAGGAGCCACCCCCTAAAGCAGTAAGGGTGTGCGACAGCTGACCAGAATTGCGTAAAGGTTCTTTAGTGATTATATTGATGGTTCCTGCAATAGCCGAAGAGCCGAACAAAGCGGAACCTCCTCCACGCATCACTTCTACGCGTTCAATCATGCTGGCGGGAATCTGTTCCAGGCCATACACTCCGGAAAGGGCACTGAATACGGGACGGGAATCTATCAAAATCTGCGTATACGGTCCGTCCAGTCCATTGATGCGGACTTGCTGGAAGCCACAATTCTGGCAGTTTGTCTCTACACGTACACCGGGTTGAAAGTTCAACCCTTGCGATAAAGTGGAAGAGTTAGTCGTTTCAAATAGCTTCAGATCGACGACATTAACCAAAGTAGGAGCCAAACGACGCGTCGTTTCACTGCGGTTGGCGGAGACCACTACCCCATCCAAAGCAATCGCGTCCTCTTCTATTTCAAAATCTTCTTCCAGTGTCTTTCCTTTTTTCAGAGTCACGTTGCGGGTCACGGTCTTGTAGCCGACCGAGCTAACCTCTAGTATAAAGCTACCTTCTGGCAAATTCTTCAAAAAATAATGTCCGGTAGCGTCGGTCACGGTTCCTATCGTTGTTCCTTTCAGTGCAATGGTAATGTAAGGAAGGTGCTCTTTCGTTTTCTTATCCAGTACATGACCTATGATGTTCGCATCGGATTTTTTCAGTTCAGGGTAGTCCGGATGTTCAGCCAATGCGTACGAAAGGACACAATACAGGCCGACCAGGACTAAAAGATATTTCTTCATTGTCGTTAGTCTTTTAATGTTTAAAATCAAAAATAATAATAAGGGGAAAGGGAAGCAGCGATCATTAATAGTTGTTCTTCACTGATGAATACTGTTCCCGAAAAGATAGACTAAGCGACAGGAGGTGCCCTTAAAGATATGACACCCGGACAAGAACAGTGATACGGCTCAATTTGCGGGCAGATAAACAGGATACATAATAAAGATAAAGCAGCGACTGCGAATGTGGGTATTAATCCGCTATCTGTCACCAATACATGATTCAACAGGTGAATGAGTTGGAATTCAACCGTCGCATGGCTATGTTCACTGCCTTTTTTAAATGGATGCGAATGGACAATCGTTACCCCGTTTACTACATGGGAGTGAGTAAATAAAGTGATTCCTGCCATGTACGAGATAAACAGTACAGGCAAAAACCACTTCATTATATGTAGGTACAATTGTTTCATCCAGTAATCCTGCACATCTATTCTGTGCAGTAAAGTCAGAGTTTAGTTTGTTTTTTTGCAAAGATAAGGATTGTCTCCATGCAAAACAATCCCTATTTATAACGATTTTAAATCTTAACCGAATCTTAATAACTGATCTTTACCCCTGCAAAGAAACTTCTCGGCAGTGACGGACCATAGATATAGCCGGAGTCACGGTCAGCTCCTTTATCGAAGTCGTTCTGGTAAGCATTGAAAATATTCTGTATGCCGGCATTCACCTGGAGGTTCATCGACTTGTAAAGTTTGAAGTCATAAGCAGCTTTCAAACCGATGTCGAAAAAGTCTCTGGTATTCACCGTTATCGGATTTTCAAGGAATCCCGGAACCGGTTCGTGGGGAACCAGCATCGAACCGGTATAGGTACCGGAAAGAGCGATAGATAACGGTTTTATCGGGGTGTAGGTTGCTGTAAAATAGCCGTAAGTATTTGGCGTACGCATCATTTTCTTCACCGCTGGAGCTTCTTTGTTCCAGATGTGCGGTTTGCTGTAATGGCTCTGTTGCAGAGTGACTCCTGCCTGAACCTGGATTTTATTCAGGTAAGCCATCTTTCCTTCCAGTGTCAATCCCATAACTTGCGCTCCTGATGCATTGTGACGGGTACGTGTCAGGACTCCATCCACTATCTCTCCGTCGGTAAGAGCAAAAACATCCGACAACTTTGTATAGAATCCTTCTATCAGGAAGTTAACCTGAAACGCACCAAAGCGATGATAAATATCTGCCGAAGCACTCAGGCTCTGTGATCTTTCTTCTTTCAGATTATCCGCCAGTTCAACCATTGCTACATTACCGCCTACATTCTCCACATGCAAATCTTCATCGAAAGCCTGCGGAGCACGGAAGCCGGACGAATAACTGAAACGAAGATTGATGTTTTCTGTCGGATTATAACGCAGATTGGCACGCGGACTGAATATCAGATGGTCAATCAGATTATGCTTATCCAAACGGCCGCCAATCAGAAATCCCCAATGCTCATTTTTCCATTCATTCTGAAGGAAAGCACTACCGATATTCACTTTCTGATCTACCGTACGGTGGTAGCCCCACATGTTGTCTTCCAGTTTATCCTGATTGAATTCTATGCCGGCAGTCAGGTCGGAAGGCATGAAGATACATTTTCCGAAGCTATAAACATATTGCGATCCTGCCATCCAGTTCAAATCGGTGGTATTTCCGTAAGCATTCGGATCCTGTCCGCCACCATAATAGCTGTCACGGTTGATGTGTTGCGCGGATGCAAACACATTGAAACGATGTCTCTCGTTAGGAGAGAAATAATCGAACTTCAGTCCTCCGCCATTGATGGAGTGTTCGGTCTGCTCCGCCACATTCGCTTCGTGAGGCGGGCGGTTCAACAAGTCTCCTCCTCTGCGGAATTCTTCCATGTGGTGATATTCAAAAGTAAGTTTTGAATAGGTCGTTGTTTTCAGGAACGAACGGAAACCAATTGTCTGACCGTGCAATTTGGGTATTTCGGAATATCCGTCGCCATCATGGTCATACGCAGAACGATGGCGGTTCTGACCGAAGATATACAGACCTGCACGCTGGTCGTCCGTCACTAATGAAGCATTCAATGCCGTACTGTTGTCGAAAGCGTCGCCATCGCCAATTCCCGTAATCGTATGGGATAACATACCGGAGTTATGCATCGGTTCCTTGGTGATGATATTGATTGTACCGGCAATGGCAGATGAGCCGAACAATGCCGATCCGCCTCCACGCATCACTTCCACACGTTCTATCATGCTGGCAGGAATCTGCTCGATACCATACACACCGGAAAGCGCGCTAAAAATGGGACGGGAATCGAGCAGAATTTGTGTATAAGGACCATCCAGTCCATTGATACGTACTTGCTGGAAACCGCAATTCTGACAGTTGGACTCTACACGGACACCCGGCTGAAAGCTTAATCCTTGCGCTAAAGTCGTAGAATTGGTATTCTCAAAAATTTTCAAATCTACTACATTCACCAGTGTCGGAGCCAAACGGCGGGTAGTTTCATTACGATTGGCAGATACAACTACGCCATCCAAAGCAACCGCGTCTTCTTCTATTTCAAATTCTTCTTCCAATGTACGCCCTTTCTTCAGCGTCACATTCCGTCTGACGGTTTTATATCCCACCGAACTAACCTCTAGCACAAAATTGCCTTCGGGAAGATTCTTCAAGAAATAATGTCCGGTAGCATCGGTCACTGTTCCGATGGTCGTACCTTTCAAGGCGACTGTAATATAGGGTAAATGCTCTTTTGTATTTTTATCAAGAATATGGCCAACAATATTGGCATCTGACTTGCGTAATTCTGGATGATCAGGATATTCATGAGCTTGTCCTTCAAGGGCAGGCAGCAATGTGCAGCACAGGCAGACAAGCGAAAAGATGTATTTCTTCATTTTTCGTTTGTTATTCGTTTTCGATAAGTATTCACATGGATAGACAGATAATGCCCTACCTCATGCAAGGTACGGTATCATCATTTAAAGAATAGAGAAACGAATAACCGGGGGTGCCCTAAGTCCCACTACCCCATGATACGGACAGTAATAGTGAGCGTGTTGCGAACGTCCGAGCAACAAGCACAATAAGAAAGGAATAAAAAGGGAAAGAGCAAAAACAGCCGCCGCACCGTCTGCCATTAAGTGAGACAGAAAATGAATCAACTGTAGTTCGACTGTAGAATGTTTATGTGCCGCCCCTTTCTTAAACGGGTGTGAATGGACGATTGTCACGCCATTGACCACATGCACGTGGGCAAAGAACGTAAAGCTTACCAGATACGATATAAACAGTATCGGTAAGAAGTAGCGCGTAATATTCAATAACAATCGTTTCACCTCATTTTTTCTTTGAGGCGGCAAAGATACGAACTATTTATTTAACAATCAATTATTATATAAAATTCTGTTAATATACAGCCGAGGCTATTACTTGAATAAACAGAATCAAGAATACCATGGCAATCGGATAAACAGTTGCGTAAGCTACGCTCGGAATATTGCTATCCACCATAGAGTCGGCGGCAGCAAGTCCCGGAGTACTTGTCATACCTCCCGTAATAGTTCCCAGCAAATCGAGCAGACTGATTTTAAATACGAAATGTCCGACAATGGCTGCAACAAGCATCGGCACCAATGTGATGGCGGCTCCTACTCCGAACATCAATAATCCGCTTTCCTGGAAGGTAGCTACCAGGTTCTTACCGGCAGAAGTTCCTACTTCGGCAAGGAAAAGAAGCAGACCTAACTGGCGCAACAACTGGTTGGCAGGCCCGGACATAGACCAGATAATGGGTCCTGTCTTACCTATCGCACTCAACACAAGAGCTACCATCAAAACTCCCCCGGTCAGTCCCGGTGAGAATGACAGGCTATCAGAGAAAGAGATATTTATCTTACCAAACAACACTCCCAATACAATCCCCATTGCAATAGGGAAGAAGTCCGTATCGGATAGTTTCTTCGCATTGTTTCCCAATAGGCGGGCTACTCCTTTAAGTCCCTCTTTCTCACCGACTACCATCAGTTTATCACCAAACTTCAAGGCTAAATCGGGAGACGGAGATAGGTCAATACCGCTTCGACGAACACGAGTCACTGTACAACCAAAGTTTTTCTGTAAGTTCAAATCCCCCAGCTGTTTGTTTATCATGTCTTTCTTGGTCAACAACAAAGATTCTATTTCCTGCGTTTTATCCAAAGGCAGTTCACCTTCTTCTCTCTTACCTACCAACACTGCCAGTTGATCCAGTGATTCTTCGCTACCTACGGCTTGTATGTAATCTCCTTCATGCAACACCGTATGGGCGGTGGGAATGGATATTTCATCATTGTGTTTCAGACGTGAAATGACAGCACCCGTCATACCGCGCGCATTAATTTGCACCAGGCTGCGATCGAACACATTCGCATTAGTGACGCGATAAATGCAAGTGGTCAATTCCGGGAATTGTCCGCGACGTTCTATCTCCAGGCGACGGGCTTCTTTATCTAAATCCACCCGCATGATTTTAGGCAACAGCTTGACAAACAGAATCACGCCGATCACTCCAAACGGATATGCGATACCGTAAGCAATAGATGCCAAAGGAGAATTGGTACTGTCGATGGCAACGGCCAAACCCGGCGTACTGGTCAGCGCTCCGGCAATCAGACCGACAATACTCGGTGTATCGATATCAAATGCATATTTCAGCCCGACTGCGGTAAGGCAGGCGGAACAAATAATAAGCATAGTGATGAGGATAAGTGTCTTTCCTTTACTGCGGAAAGAGTCGAAGAATCCGGGCCCTGCCTGAATACCGATGGTAAAAATGAAGAGCACCAGACCGAAGTTTCCTAATTCTTTAGGAATGACAACACCAAAATGCCCGAAAAGAAGGGCAATGAATATAACTGCCGACACATCGAGAGATAATCCTCTGATTTTGATTCTTCCCAGCATAAACCCTAATGCGACAATCAGGAAAAGGGAAAAATAAGAGGAATGCAATAAGTCAGTAAACATAAAAAATAAAGGTTAGTTAGTTTAAGGGCGCGAAGGTACGGATTTTATTTAATCCTCACAACATTCCTCGCAGCAAGTAGACCTTTCATCTTCAAACTCCAAAGTAGCATGATGGATGCCTGCCTCTTCGAGCGCTTCTTTTATATGCTGTTTCACTTCTTCCAACGACAACCGGAGGCTATCGTGAAGCAATCTCCAAGGAATTATAATAAAACCCTACTCCGAACTCTACGATAACAAAAGCAATATTCAGAGTGATGCCTATGATAAAAGCCTTATTGAGCGATGCCAACAGATGATTAAGTTCGTAGTGGTGGTGAGGAGGTTCCATTATATATATTATTATTATTACATCTACTATCTAAGAAACATCTTACCGGGAGATTAGTTCATTCCACTTTCAGCAATAGTAATGGCTCCCCCTCCCCCAAAAAACAAGCCACCGAAATGAATGACTCATCCCGATGGCTTATCCCCTTTAAACACCTTTAAACAAAATGAAAATATGCCTTATATACTAACTAAACTAACTAACCCTCAAGGCATATTTTAAAGAGGCTGTCGCATCAACCTCTTTTTATTATAGACAGCTTTCGCTCTCTAATCTTATTTACGGGCTTCGGCAATATAACCGAGAGCTTCTTCACATTTTGCAGTTACATAAGCCCAGTCTTCTGCTGCCACTTTATCTTTCGGGAACAACTTAGATCCCATACCTACGCAGAATACACCGGCTTTAATCCATGCGGTCAGGTTTTCTTTAGTAGGTTCTACCCCACCTGTTACCATCAGCTTAGACCATGGCATCGGAGCCATTAAGCCTTTCACGAAGTTAGTTCCGTAAACATCACCCGGGAATACTTTGCAAAGATCGCAACCTACTTCCTGCGCAAAACCTACTTCTGATACAGAACCGCATCCCGGAGTATAAGCTACCGAACGACGATTACATACCTTAGCTATTTCAGGATTAAACAACGGACCTACCACAAAGTTAGCACCCAGCTGCAAATACATAGCAGCAGTAGCCGGATCAACGATAGAACCGATACCGATTGCCATTTCAGGGCATTCTTTTGCTGCGAACTTAACGATTTCAGCAAATACTTCCTGTGCGAAGTCACCACGATTTGTGAATTCGAAAGCACGAACACCACCGTCATAACAAGCCTTTACTACTTTCTTTGCAACTTCTGCATCTTTGTGATAGAATACAGGAACCATTCCTGTAGAACCGATCTTATTCAATACGGCTATTTTATCGAATTTTGCCATCTTATTATTTACTATTTAAATGAATTGATTTTCTAAACTTTTCAACTCTCCGGATTATCTCTGAACGCGACCGCTTGCATCACCACCAGCCAATGCTTCTACTTCTTCTACAGAAACAAGATTGAAGTCACCATTGATTGTATGTTTCAATGCAGATGCAGCAACAGCGAATTCAAGAGCAGCACCCTGATTAGGTTTAGTCATCAAACCGTGGATGATACCACCGGAGAAAGAGTCGCCACCACCTACACGGTCGATAATCGGATCGATATCATAACGTTTTGAAGTATAGAATTCTTCTCCGTTGTAGATCATAGCTTTCCAACCGTTGTGAGTAGCCGAGAAAGATTCGCGCAAAGTAGAAACTACATATTTGAATCCGAATTCTTTCATCATCTGTTGGAAAATACCCTTGTAGCCTTCAGCATCAGTGTGACCAGCCTCAACATCAGCATCCGGTTTGAAGCCCAAGCAAAGTTCTGCATCTTCTTCATTACCGATACATACATCTACATACTTCATCAACGGTTTCATGATAGACTGTGCTTTTTCTTTAGTCCACAATTTCTTACGGAAGTTCAAGTCAACAGAAACTGTTACACCGTGACGTTTTGCAGCCTCACAAGCCAGACGAGTCAACTCGGCAGCCTTATCAGAAATAGCCGGAGTGATACCAGACCAGTGGAACCAGTCAGCACCTTCCATGATAGCATCAAAGTCGAAATCAGCAGCGTCAGCTTCAGCAATAGCAGAGTGAGCACGGTCATAAATAACTTTGCTAGGACGCATAGAAGCACCTGTTTCCAAATAGTAGATACCTACGCGGTCGCCACCACGGGCAATAAAGTCTGTCTTTACGCCATATTTACGTAATGCGTTAACAGCAGACTGTCCAATTTCGTGTTTCGGTAATTTAGTTACGAAATAGGCGTCATGTCCGTAGTTGGCACAGCTCACTGCAACGTTAGCTTCTCCACCACCATACACTACATCAAAAGAGTCAGATTGAACAAAACGAGTATTACCCGGAGTTGATAATCTAAGCATGATTTCGCCTAATGTAACGACTTTCTTTCCCATAATCTTATGTTTTAAATTCTAAGTTATTAATATTATGAACTTTCAATTTATCATTTCATCCCTATTTTAGGGGTTAACACATTGACTATATGAGTATTAATTCACAAAACGACTAATACCACATACCTTTCGTGTGCGGGCACAAAGATACAACAATTTTCGTAATTACAAAAATTGTTATATATTTGTATCGAAAATATTAAGATTATTAGTGTGTGCGAGCACAAAAACCTATATAAATAAAGGTTATCGTATGAATAAATTGCCCGAAAGAATCAGAATCAAAGACATCGCCCGTCTGGCAGATGTATCAGTGGGAACAGTAGACCGCGTTATTCATGGACGTAGCGGAGTGTCGGAAGCCAGCAAGAAACGCGTAGAAGAAATTCTGAAGCAGCTTGACTACCAGCCCAACATGTATGCCAGCGCTTTGGCTTCTAATAAGAAGTATACGTTTATCTGTCTGCTGCCGGAGCATCTGGAAGGCGAATACTGGACAGCGGTAGAAACCGGCATCCACGAAGCTATTGCCACTTATTCGGATTTCAACACTTCGGTGAGAATCAACTATTACGATCCGTACGACTATCATTCATTCGAAAATGCCAGCGAAGCCATTTTGGCTTTACAGCCGGACGGAGTGATGGTAGCTCCTACCGCTCCGCAATATACGAAAGGTTTCACCGATCAGTTGCAGGCATTGGATATACCTTATATATATATAGACTCCAACATCAAAGACGTTCCTCCCCTCGCCTTCTTCGGTCAGAACTCACGCCAAAGCGGATACTTCGCCGCCAGAATGATGATGTTACTGGCGCGGGATGAAAAGGAAATCGTTATTTTCCGCAAGATACATGAAGGAATTGTGGGTTCTAACCAGCAAGAAAACAGAGAAATCGGTTTCAGGCAGTACATGAAAGAACATCATCCGTCTTGTACTATACTGGAGCTCGACTTACATGCCGAACGCAACGACGAAGACAATGAGATGCTGGATGAATTCTTCCGTACCTATCCGACAGTGAAGAATGGAATCACATTCAACTCTAAAGCCTATATCGTTGGCGAATACCTGCAAAGTCGCGGAAAGAAAGATTTCAATCTGATAGGCTATGACCTTTTGGAACGGAATGTCACCTGCCTGAAAGAAGGAAGCATCTCTTTCCTCATTGCCCAGCAACCGGAACTGCAAGGCGCCAATGGCATCAAAGCTCTTTGCGATCACCTTATTTTCAAAAAAGAAGTGACCTGCATCAACTATATGCCCATCGACTTGTTAACGGTAGAAACAATAGACTATTACCATAACAAATAACAACAAAGTACAACTTTACAAGTACATTACATGGAAACAAAGTATTTAAGAATTAATCCTGCCGACAACGTTGCCGTTGCCATTGTTAACCTCCCGGCAGGAGAGCATCTTTCTGTAGATGGCATTGAAGTTACATTGAACGAAGACATTCCTGCCGGACATAAATTCGCATTGAAGAATTTTGCTGAAGGCGAAAATGTAATCAAGTACGGTTATCCTATCGGACATGCACGGATGGCAAAGAAACAGGGTGACTGGATGAACGAAACGAATATCAAAACCAACCTCGCCGGATTGCTGGATTACACTTACAACCCGATTCAGGTTTCTTTGGATATTCCTCATAAAGATCTTACATTCAAAGGTTATCGTCGCAAAAACGGTGATGTAGGGGTAAGAAACGAAATATGGATTATCCCGACAGTAGGTTGCGTAAACGGTATCATCGGTCAACTGGCTGAAGGACTGCGCCGCGAAACCGAAGGTAAGGGAGTGGATGCCATTGTCGCTTTCCCACACAACTACGGTTGCTCACAACTTGGTGACGATCACGAAAATACGAAAAAGATTCTTCGTGACATGGTGCTTCACCCCAATGCGGGCGCCGTATTGGTGGTAGGCTTGGGATGCGAAAATAACCAACCGGACGTATTCCGTGAGTTCCTGGGCGAGTTTGATGAAGACCGCGTGAAGTTCATGGTTACCCAAAAAGTAGGTGACGAATATGAAGAAGGAATGGAAATTCTGCGTGATTTGTATGCAAAGGCTTCTAAAGATGTACGTACCGATGTTCCTTTGTCCGAACTGCGTGTGGGATTGAAATGCGGTGGTTCCGATGGTTTCTCCGGCATTACGGCAAACCCGCTATTAGGTATGTTCTCCGATTTCCTGATTGCACAGGGAGGCACAAGCGTATTGACAGAAGTTCCGGAAATGTTCGGCGCAGAAACCATCCTGATGAACCGTTGCAAAAACGAGGAACTGTTTGAACAGACCGTCCATCTGATTAATGACTTCAAAGAATACTTCCTGTCACACGGAGAACCTGTAGGCGAAAATCCTTCTCCGGGAAACAAAGCCGGCGGTATCTCTACTCTGGAAGAAAAAGCACTGGGATGTACCCAAAAGTGCGGAAAGAGCTATGTATCCGGCGTGATGCCTTACGGCGAACGTTTACAGAAAAAAGGTCTTAATCTGCTTTCTGCTCCGGGCAATGACCTGGTTGCAGCCACTACTCTTGCTGCGAGCGGGTGTCACATGGTGCTTTTCACCACCGGACGTGGTACTCCTTTCGGTACTTTTGTTCCAACCATGAAGATTTCCACCAATTCAACGCTGGCTAAAAACAAACCGGGATGGATTGACTTCAACGCTGGTGTGATTGTAGAAAACGAACCGATGGAAAAGACCTGCGAACGTTTCATTGATTATATTATCAAAGTGGCAAGCGGTGAATTCGTAAACAACGAAAAGAAAGGTTATCGCGAAATTGCTATCTTTAAAACAGGCGTAACCTTGTAAACAGCTATTTATCTGATAAACAAATATACTGAAGATAAAAAGATACATTGTTAGAATGACAGAGTTGCTATCCTCCACTCAACGATAAGTTGAACAGGATAGCAACTCTTTTTTATATTATACCATATCGTCACCTGTTCTCTTGAAGGTAACACGGATTGTTTTATGAAAGGGAATAAAACGGGAAACCACAGCTATAATAACGGATATAACTAACAAATAACCCAGAATTTCTTTCAATGCAAGCAGCATGCTTTGCTGTTGCAAGGTATTATATAAAGAGTTAGTTGCCAGCTGCGCAGCTTCATTATATGGATGTCCTTGTGCAATTGCATTGTTTAAGGACTGGCTATAGCGTGTTGCCGACAACGGATCGGCAGTGGTAATAGTCTCCGATAGAGAATACATATATTTCTGCTGTAACCGGTACAATACATTACTATAAAAAGAGGTCGCTAGAATAGGTGCCAATACGGAACGGAAAATAATCAGAAAGAAAGCATTCGACAACAAGTATTTCGGATTCAAGTCTTCCACGGCAAACAGAGCGAAAGCTATAATCAAAGTCAACATACCCAACCCACGAAAGAATATAGGCAAGTAGAGCATTTCATACGTACTATCCGGAGAGATGCCAAAATACAGGATCGCAAAGAAAATCACAAAACAACTCATCCCTCCCGCTATCAGAAAACGGAACCGCCAACGTTGCCATCGGAACCACCAGAAACAGATAAAAGCACCGACTATATATCCCGGAAGCAAATAAATATAAAGGGAATAGGTATGCGTAGTATCTACTTTCAGAATGACAGTCAGATAGTTAGTCAACAAAGTGGTCGATGTACTGAAAAACATCACAAGCATCATATAGAAATAGCCTATAATCGCTTTGGGCTGGAATAAAGGAGCCAAACTTACATAAGGATTTTCCGAACGGCTCTGATACCAGATGAACAACGCAATCAACATAGGCGCTATGATGATATAGGCACAAATCTTACCGGAAGCCATCCAATCGAGCACTTTTCCATAATTGATAACGTACATCAACATCAGCAACCCGGCTGAAATAATAAACATCTCACGAATGTGCAGATCAGACCATGCGACGGCTTTAATGGGACGGTTATGACGGAAACAGATGATGACAAATAATATGGAAATCAAAATCAGTACCATCATAAAGTAATACATATACTTCCAGTTATAATGATACGCCAGTAAAACCGTTACCAGCATCGAAACCTGTCCCCCACCATAAACCAACGGATAAAAATAAGAATAGAACTCGCTACGTACATTCTTCGGACTGAAAATCTTTTGGGCATAACGAATAAACCACAACATTAGAAATCCTTTCAGAAAACCGACAGCAAAACTACAAACAATCAGAATATCCGCGTTTTGCGTACGTGCGCAAACCCAACTCAAGAAGAATTGCAGTACCAAATCAATCAACAACAGAGACTTCACAGAAAAGGCTGCCAGCACTTTAGGAATAATCGGATAAGCGATAGCCATGCCCGCTGAAGCGGCATAATACCCCATCGTTATATCTTCTGAATTAGTGCCCAGCGTGTTCGATACTTCCAGCATACTGCCTGTATATGAGCCATTGAGCATGGTGACCGGGAGAATCACGATGAAGATACTGATAAGTCCAAGCCAATCGGGTACCCATTGACGAACAGGTGCCTCCAATTCTTTCATGGTAATCATTCGCGTAGAGCTTCTGTTTCCACCATCATCCCGGCTCTCAACTGCGCCATTTCTTCCGGAGAAACATCTTCCAAGTCAATCCGCACGGGTATTCGCTGTTGCACCTTTACAAAATTACCGGCAGAATTATCCGTAGGAACCAGGGAATATTTAGACCCGGTTGCTTCGGAAATCGCGGTGACCTCTCCATGAAAAGTCTTTCCGGGCACTGCATCTACTTTTACACGTACTTGCTGACCAATATAGATATTAGCAATCTGAGTTTCTTTATAATTAGCGGTAATCCATTTATCCTTCTTACGTACCAGATAAGAAATAGTCTGTCCGGCCGGCACATACTGGCCGGGTTCAAGCGTGCGCCTGCCCATATATCCATCATAAGGAGCAGTAAGAACCGTATAAGAGAGATTCAACTTTGCCAAATCCAAGTCAGCTTCCTTACGTAAAATAGCAGCCTCTGCGCCGGTTGTCTTCTTGCTTGTTTCCGCATATTGTGATAATGCCGCTTGTTTCTGCGCAACTAATGCCTGATAACGTGCCTTTGCCGCTTCATAAGCAGCTTTTGTTTGTTCATACTGCTGCTCCGGGACTGATTCTTCTTTCAACAAACGTTCAAAACGATGATAATCCTGTTCCAATTGCCAGAGTTTCGCTTTCGCTTCGGCAATATTGGCATCCTGTACGGCAATATTCGTATGGGAAGTTTCAATTCCCGAATGAAGTACATCCTGCGAACCATGTGCATCCAATAATGCAGCTTCCGCTTCTTTCACCTTAATCTGATATTCACGATTGTCAAGCACAAGCAGCGTATCTCCTTGACGGATATATTGATGCTCCTTAAAACGAACCTCCTTTATATAACCCGAGACCCGGACATTCAAAGGAGCCACATATTGATCTACAAAAGCATCATTCGTCACTTCGTAATTAACGTAACGCCAAAAGTAAGTAGCAGTCCACCAAAGTCCGGAGACTGCCAAACAGATACATACCAAATTTAAAACGATATTACGAACTCTTACTTTTTTCAGTTTCCGCTGTTTTTCTTTCAATTCATTTGCCATAACAGTTCATCCATAAAATCATAAATCTAAAATCATAAATCTCCACAAGCCTTCTGAAGTTGATAATAAGTATAAATCACACGAGTACGCGCAGTGACCAACTGCAATTCCACATTCAAACGAACGGAGTTTGCATCGAGCAAATCAGTCAGGATAGCCAACTGATTCAGGTAACGATTCTGCATGATACGATAATTCTCTTCCGCTTGTCGGACAGACAGCTTTAGAGCTTCCACCCTCTGCAACGCTTCCTGGTGGCGTAAAAAAGCCGAACGTACATCAACGCGAATCCCCTGCATCTTCTGCTCCTCTTCATTTTTTCGCAAGGATACCATCAGTTTGCTCTCTTTTATTTTATGGTTGTTCTTGTACAGTGACGATAAAGGATAGGAAACCGACACACCTACATTCCAGTTATTATTATACATATCCGCTAATGTACGTGAGATGGGGCGCGCCAAAGTGTTCGATGCATAGAGCGACACACTGGGAAGAGAAAAAGATTTGACTGAACGGATTTCATTCCTCGCCAATTCTGTTTGTACACGAAGCAGCTTCATCGCCGGATCATTCGCATAAGCCTGAACAATATAATCATCATACGGCTGCAAGGCAACTGCCTGATAAAGAACAGTGGTATCGGGTTTTAATAATAAATTCTCGTCCTGTCCCAATAAGATATCGAGTTGCTGCGATACAAGCACAATACTGTTTTCCGTTTCCTGTAGAGACAGGCGATCATTAGTCAACTGCATTTCGCTCCGCAACACATCATTGTTCGTTATCAAACCCTCCTTTTTCATCCGCCATATATCGTGTAGCCGGAGTTCCGACTCCTCAATATTCCGCGCCAGTACTTCATGCTGCTTAAACAGACTAAACAGATTCATATACTGATTCAATAACCTTAACTTTATTTCCGCCTGATCGGTCAATGTCTGTAATTCGGCAACTTGCTTTTCTATATCCGCCTTATGAATAGCACTTCGGGTTCTACCACCCTGATAGAGAGGCTGCGCCAAATCAATTACATAGTTTTGTGACCAGTCCGGTGCTTCCGGATAGGCAGGATCGGATAATCCCCGTTCCCAAACGACGGGTTGTCCTACAAATCCCCCTTTCAGTCCAATCTGCAGTTCCGGCAACTGCGCAGAACGTGCGGTTCGTGTCCGCTCCTGCGCCATGGATTCCTTCATTGCATCTGCCTGAAGTTGCAGACTATGCTGCACTCCCCGCTCAAAAAGCTGATCGACGGTAAGAAACAAAGAATCTGTTTGTGCGTTGATGGAGGAAGCGCCCAAAAGCAGACAGTACAAAGCTGCCCCATATTTTTTATACATTTTCAAGTACATCGTATACACCTTTTAATTCAGATAACATCGTTTCAATGCTTTCTATACCAATAATCTTTTCTGCGTATACATAAACCTGATCGAGAATCGGACGAATCTGGTCTTTAAACTCCTCCCCTTCGGGAGTCAGGAATACCAGTTTATTACGACGGTCGGCGGGATCTTCTTTACGGTATACATACCCTTTCTTTTCCAGATTATTCATCAAATTGGTCAGACAGGCTTTATCTTTTGCAATGCGTTCTGCCAATATCTGCTGACTGATTCCCTGCTCGTACCATAAACTACTCAATACCTGAAGCATCTCAAATGTAATACCCGCATTATTTTTTCTCAATGTCCGTTGCATAGACCTGCGGAAAGCCATACGGGTACGAACAATCTGCAACATGAGTTCTCTAAACTCTGCTCCTTCTCTCATTTTCTATAACCTTTTTATCTGTTTCGTTTCGGTGGCAAAGTTACATATTTCCGTCGAATTAGTCAAACGTTTGACTAATTTCATTTCCATACCATGTATATATAATTCCTGACCATTCGCTTACTTGTTCTTTAAATCACTATATATTAACTCATTATCATAGCATCCCGATCTTTATTATCAAAATATTCAAGCAAAAAGTTTGTTCATCTAAAATCTTTTATTTTACTTTGCATCACAAAGTACTTTTTATATGAATAAAGATAAAGCATTAGAATCGGTGAATGAGATAAAAGAGTTGATGGAAAAGTCCTCAAAGTTTATCTCTCTAAGTGGTCTCGCTGCAATCATGGCGGGCATTTACGCATTAGTTGGGGCATATATCGCCACACAAGTTATTACACCGGGCACTCATTTAATTGTCGCCCTTGAACTAATGGCCATAATAGCCTCACTCGTATTGGTAGCTGCTGCGGTCACTGCCTGCATCCTGTCCTATTACAAATCCAAGAAGACAGGACAAAAATTTTTCAGCCGCCTCACTTACCGGGCATTGTGGAATTTCTCTCTTCCAATGCTAACCGGAGGTGTTTTATGTATTTCCATCCTTATGCACGAGTATTATGACATCCTGGCTTCTGTCATGCTTTTATTTTACGGGCTGGCACTGGTCAACGTTTCCAAGTTTACTTATTCCAGCATCGTATGGTTAGGCTATGCTTTCATTTGTCTGGGTGTCGTAGACTGTTTTTGGGAAGGTCATTCACTACTGTTCTGGACCATCGGTTTTGGCGTTTTCCATATCCTCTATGGCATATTGTTCTATTTACACTACGAAAGAAAGAGATCATAAATGATAGAAGCATTCCAATATATTAATAAGGCATTCGAAAGCAAGGTCCGACTAGGCATCATGGCTATTCTGATGGTAAATGAGGAAGCTGATTTCAATTTTCTGAAAGAACAGCTCTCTCTGACCGACGGCAATCTTGCCAGCCATACCCGTGCCCTGGAAGAACTGGGATATATCGTATGCAACAAAACTTTTGTCGGACGAAAGCCGCGGACTGTTTTTCAGGCAACCCCGCAAGGCAGAGAAGCTTTCAAATCGCATATTGAAGCCTTAGAGAAATTTCTAAAATCAAAATAAATAATTCATCAAAACACTACTGGTTTATGGACACTTTCAATGAAAATTCAAATGAACAACAGGCGCAGCAACCTATGGGATGCCTCCACCGTTTCTCCAAAACAATCAAGGTTGTCATCATCGGATTATTAATCCTTCTCCTGATGATACCCATGTTCATGATTGAGAATCTTATTTCCGAACGGGGACGAACCCAGGAAGAAGCTATCGACGAGGTAAGTGAAAAATGGAGTCTGGCACAGACCATCACTGGCCCTTACCTGAATCTCCAGTATCCGGTTGTCACTGAAAACAACGGCGAGAAGAAGGTTTCCATCAAAGACCTGATACTTTTTCCTGACGAGCTTATGATCAACGGACAACTGAAGACTGAAATCCTGAAAAGAAGTATCTATGAGGTCAATGTATATCAATCGGAACTAACATTGACAGGGTCATTCAGTTCGGAAGAATTGAAAAAGAGCAGAATAGATATGGAGCAATTGCAGTTTGACAGGGCAGCTATTTGCCTGAATCTGACCGACATGCGGGGTATCAGCGAACAAATCAGTATCACTCTGGGAGATTCTGTTTATATATTCGAGCCGGGTATGGACAACAGAGGAATAGATAACACCGGAGTTCATGCGATCGCTAATTTGTCAGAGTTGAAGCAGAATAAAAAACTGCCTTATGAAATAAAAATCAAACTGAAAGGTTCACAGTCACTCAACTTTATTCCACTAGGTAAAACAACCCGTGTAGATCTGAAAGCTAACTGGAATACACCGAGTTTTACCGGAAACTATCTGCCTAACAACCGAAATATTACGGAGAAGGAATTTTCGGCACAATGGCAAGTTTTAAACTTGAACCGGAATTACTCACAGGTGATGGCTGACTACAACACCTCGAACATCAAGGATATTGAAAACTCAAGTTTTGGTGTAAACTTCAAAATTCCGGTGGAACAGTACCAACAGTCTATGCGCTCCGCAAAGTATGCCATTCTGATTATCCTACTGACTTTCGGAGTTATCTTCTTCACTGAAATCATGAACAAGACCCGCATTCATGCCTTGCAGTATTTATTGGTAGGACTGGCTCTCTGTCTATTCTACAGCCTGCTCCTCTCCTTCTCCGAACACGTTGGTTTCAATCCTGCCTATCTGTTATCTTCTACACTAACTATTATACTGGTAGGCGGATATATGTTCGGAATCACCAAGAAAAAGAAACCGTCATTAATCATGTCCGGTTTGTTGGCTATACTCTATATTTATATCTTTGTTCTTATCCAACTGGAGACTTTCGCATTATTGGCAGGCAGCTTAGGACTGTTTATCATTCTGGCAATAGTGATGTATTTTTCAAAGAAAATAGACTGGTTTAATGAATAATCGGCTTTTCTGTTGAAACACTTGACAAATGGCTTTTTATTTTGTATCTTTGAAAAAACAAAAGCAATAAGAGGAATGAAAAATATAAAAAAAATAGAGACATAAGAAATCTTTAAACTGATATATTTTAGTATTAGTACAGATATATAATAGGGCAATGATCTAACGATCATTGCCCTATTTTGTTTATATTTTTACTTAATCCATTCTATCGAATCTCTAAAAACGCTCAAAATAGTTTTTAATAAACTCTGATACCGTTTATAATAAACTATCAAAAAGTTTATTATAAACAGAAAGTACGTTTATTAAGAGCGTAGTCTTCAATTGTAAAAATTGAGAAACACGTTTTCATACAATGGCAGACCATTAATAAGCCTGCTTATTTACACAGTAATAGAAAATGACATAATCATTATTTCATCCAAACGATTGGATAACCTAAATCTCTTTTGATAGCTTCCATTTCTGCACTATGCCACATTTCATGTTTAAAGCTCCACGACAATGCTTCATATTTAGTTTCCGCAACAGGATGTTTAAACGGAAGAGGCTGCAAGCACTCTGCCAAAACATCATCATTCAGAGTTTCCAGATTCTCGATACAGATTTGATGAACTATTTCCGTTTGTTCTCTCAATTCAGCAACTGGAATCAAGTCCTTTTCTATGGAACGATGCAATGTTCCCATACCATTGAATATTCTATTATATTTTTGGATAGGCACTAACCGCCCCACCTTTTCGTTCACCCCGGTAACAGCTGTCAGTGTATGAAAATTCTGTGAAACAAGCAGATGTCCCACTTGCCAAATAAAGTTAGAATCTGTTCTTTCAGGAATAACATACCACAAATCTTCCGGCAATTCAGACATCAAACGATTCACGAATGTGCGAGCTTCTATAATCTGCTCCTTTAAAAAGTCAATTTTACTCATAACTATATGTTTTTTAATTATACATATAGTTAGTGGAAAAGCAAATGAACTTTGTGACAACTTACTGCAAGAATTTCTCCCAATAATTTCTCCTCGGTAGTTCTTTTTCAAACTTCCTATATAAATCGGCAAGCCTCATCATCCGTTGCACCATTGTATATTCTTTATCCATATCAATAGAATATACCGGTTTGCAAATACGACATTTACAAGCCCCATCGGGATTATACAACGGGCAAGTATCATTCATAAAAGCTGTGATTTTCTGAATGGAACGATTATAGATTTGCCGCACATTACTTTCTTTCAGTTCCATGATTTCGCCAATCTGCCGATAAGGCAACCCGACATTTTCTCTAAAGATAAAAATCAGACGAGCATCATTATTCAGACAATGATTTAAAGCGGTGATACACCAGTCGCACCTTTCTTTTATCCATTCCCGCTTCACTTCTTCCCCATCGGAATATTCAATTTCCGGCAACGAACGGAAATATTCGATTTCTGACATTTTCACCTGCTTTTCACATACTGCATATCTGCTGATGGTGCGACGAGCAATAGTGTATATCCATGTAGAAATCTCCGAACCACCTTTAAAACTACTGATACTTTTGCAAAGTTCATACCACACTTCCTGTGCTGCTTCTCGGGCGATTTCTTTATTCTGAATCATCCGGTGAGCAATCGTGGAAATCATATTTCCATATTCTTTCACCAAATGATTGATATCTATTTCCATCGTTACACACTAAAATGTTTTCTTCAAATATATCATATCCACCAACTGCACACCATCCTCATAGATCGGATGATCGTAGTTGTCAGTAAAGAAATTCGTTATCCGGTGAGAAATCACAAAACCACAATGCTCATAGAAAGACCTGGAAGAAGGTACATCTCCTGTGCCCACCAACATTTCAGAGCACTTCCCCTGATAATATTCAAATAAAAACTCTATTAAACGTTTTCCGTACCCCTGTCGTTGGAAAAAAGGAACAGTAGCAATATTCTTGATTTCATAAACACCTTGCCCTTCACATGTCACCACACAAAGAGCTTTCAGCCCGTCATCATAAAGAACAAACATATCACCGCGTTCCAAATATCGGTCAATCATACTTTCTTGTTCATCAGCCAAGAGTAATAAATCAAGGAATTCTTTTTTATCTGAAGTTACTAGTTTTATCTCCATATTTTCTATTTTGTCATAAAATAAAAATGTTACCGACTCATCTGTCTATGGTCCAAAATGGTATCCATATTCTCCAAAGCCCATCCCACCAGTCCTTCAATATGAGGAATCAATGTACCACCTGTATCTGTCAGGCAATACTCTACACGGGGAGGTACTTCAGCATATACTTTCCGTTCAACCAATCCATCTGATTCCAAAGTACGCAATGTAACAGTCAACATTCTTTGAGAGACATCTTCTATCGTTTTATGAATATCACTAAAACGCATAGTTCCATTTGCGTTCAGCGTAATAAGCACCAGCATCGACCACTTGTCTCCCAAACGGCTAAGCACATCTCTTATCGGACAATTTCCTGTCGGATGAAAGTTTTTCATTCTTTAACGTTTTGTATTTTATTGAGTTTCAGTAATAGTTACCTCTATGTAACTTCCTTATTTTCAAGTGCGTTCTTGCATTTATCAAACAAGAAAGATACATTTGCATCACAAAAGTAATAAACTTACTAATAATAACTATTGTTTCATTTAAATAATTATGATTATGGCAAAGAAAGTTGCAGTTTTAGCAGTGAATCCGGTAAATGGTTGTGGATTATTCCAATATTTGGAAGCGTTTTTCGAGAATGGCATTTCATATAAAGTATTTGCTGTATCGGATACGAAAGAGATTAAAACAAATTCAGGAATCAGCTTGACAGTAGATGATGTAATTGCTAATTTGAAGGGGCATGAAGATGAATTTGACGCACTCGTTTTCTCTTGTGGCGATGCAGTGCCTGTATTTCAGCAGAATGCCGATAAGCCTTATAATGTAGATTTGATGCAAGTTATTAAAACATTTGGGGATAAAAAGAAAATTATGATCGGACATTGTGCCGGTGCAATGATGTTTGACTTTACCGGTATAACCAAAGGAAAAAAAGTAGCAGTTCACCCATTAGCCAAGCCAACTATTCAGAACGGAACAGCTACCGATGAGAAATCAGAAATAGATGGTAACTTATTCACCGCTCAAGATGAAAATACCATTTGGACAATGTTACCACACATAATTGAAGCATTAAAATAATGCCTACAGTGTAGATACAAAATAATAAATATAAATACTATAACACAAATCTACACATCCCAATATGGAAAGGCATGTTCCTTTAAAAGAAACGATGCGTTTCTCGGTGTACAACAAGTCGTTTCTTTTAAAGGAACGACTTGACGGATACAGGTATGAGGATCGCTCCGGATAAAGCCGGCCGAGTATCCGAACGTTTTGTAAAACTTAATTCTTATTCAAAAGGCACAGGATTAGGTTTATCTCTTTGCAGAAGCATTATTGAACACCTCGGGGGTAGTATTGGTGTTGAATCCGACTCAGGGGTTGGTTCCCGTTTCTGGTTCACGCATCCTTATAAAGTTAAATAAGAAACCCGTCTAATCTAGAGAAAAGTGTATAAACTTCTCTCTCTATTTACTTTTTATGGTCAAAATTAAGTTTAATTCATTTATTATTAATACATTTGCAGCCACATAAACTTAATAAACCATCAGAAAATTTAATTTTAATGACAATACACAATCAAACAAAAGCAAAAACCTTTCATCTAATAGAACTTTTTTTATCGTTCTATTTATTATTTACTTTCACTACTCCTATTTTAGCCCAAAAAGATTCAGTGAACCCATCTAATTATCTTCTAATTATCAACTCATATACAGAAGCTTCTCCCTGGAGTTTTAGAATGATTTCCGCAATAACCGAATACACACAAAATATTCCTCAACTAGCACTCTATACCGAACATATGAATATGCTAATGATGGACACAGACTCTACCTTAAAAGAGTTCAGACAAATGTTGTATAAAAAATACGAACATCATTCCCCACAAATACTAATATTAATAG
Organism: Bacteroides luhongzhouii; assembly: GCF_009193295.2. Classification (NCBI taxonomy): domain Bacteria; kingdom Pseudomonadati; phylum Bacteroidota; class Bacteroidia; order Bacteroidales; family Bacteroidaceae; genus Bacteroides; species Bacteroides luhongzhouii. Next base: position 4,739,236 of record NZ_CP059973.1, read on the forward strand.
GGAATTCCAGTATGATATTACGGAACGACTTCAGGAAGATGTGGGGAAATGTCCCGATTATATTATGCGCCGAAGAAGACTATATCGGACCGAAAAAGTTTTATCTCCAAAAGAAACCAATTGACGTATCTGCAAGAATCCCAATTGCAGAGATAGCCAAGAACTACAATCTCACTTTCTTACATTCTAATTTTTATATTAAAGAAAATATAGAACTAATTTTCCGAATGACCCCAAACATAAAGAATTTCATATTTATCGGTGACGAACGGCAAAACAACCAAACTTACAACATTATTATCGAGCAAGAATTAAAGAAGAATCATCCGGGTATCAATTATCAATTCATATCTCCTCAAAAGATGCGGATCAATCACTTATTGGACACCCTTTATTCTATTGACCCCAAAATAACAGGAATACTCTTTTCTTCCTGGTTCTATAAACATACATTTGCCGGAAACACTTCGCTGGTTACAAATTCTCACCAGCTAATCTCAGCGACTTCCGCCCCTTTGTTCAGTCTTGGCATGTCAACAATCAAGGACAATACAGGAGGAACGATAGGCGGATATGTCTACGACCAAGACAAATACAACAAAAAAATAATACAAGTAATCCAATCAATACTAAATGGGAAACAGGCAGCCAATATTCCTTTTTACGAACCTACGGACGCTGCCCCTACGATCAATTACAGTATATTGCTCCGCAAAGGATTATCGCCACGATTATGCCCTTCCAACACGATTTTCTTTAATAAGCCACCCACATTTTGGGAACAATACGGATATTTCCTTTTAGGAGCAATAGTTTGTTTCATACTGCTTGCTCTATTCTTTCAATACCGTTTCAATCATCTAAATAAATTGAATATACAACAGAAAGAAATCGATGCGATGACTTCCTACAAGAACCTAATCAACAATATGCCTATACTTTATATGCAAGAAGAGTTAATCATGAATGAAAAAGGCACACCAATAGAGTTAATATACCGGAATGTAAACTCCCAATTTGAAAAAAAATTCTTCCACAAAGAAGAAGTTATAGGCAAAAAGGCTAGTGAGTTATTCCCGGAATCTATGAAGGAATTCCTGCATTTCACAAAAATGTCACTTACTGAAAACAGAGCTATCACCTTTCCATATTATTTCAAACAGATAGATGCATTTTATGATATAGTCCTGAAAGGTACTCACCACAATAACATTGTTGATATTTTCTGTCTGGACAGTACTGAACTATACAAAGCCCAACAAAAATTGAGTGCTACCAACAAAAAGCTCGCAATGGCACTGGACGTAGCCAATATTGTGCCCTGGAAATGGGATTTATTAAGCAAAACAATACTTTGCGACATCAACAAACCCATTGAACTTAGCACAAATGAAGATAATATAAATGAAGAACAGTTGGCAGTGCCCGACTCTCAATACTTCTCTAAGATATTCAAAGAAGACCGCAAGCGTGTAGAAAAGGCCTACGAAGATCTGCTAGAAGGACGCTTGGATAAGGTAAGGGAAGAATATCGTATAGTCAACATACAAAATAACATCCACAGAATAGAATGGGTGGAAGCACAGGCTGCCGTAGAGACTCGTGATGAAAACGGAAAGCCACTAACGCTGGTAGGCTCCTCGCTAGTTATCACCAAACGGAAAAAGATGGAAATGGAGTTAACTACAGCCCGAGACCGGGCAGAAGAATCCAATCGCCTCAAATCTGCTTTCCTTGCAAATATGAGCCATGAAATCCGTACTCCTCTCAACGCCATTGTCGGTTTTTCCGGTATATTGGCATCAACAGAGGAAGAAGAAGAAAAACAGGAGTACGTGAGCATCATTGAAAACAATAATACTCTGTTACTACAATTAATCAGCGATATTCTGGATTTATCAAAGATTGAAGCCGGGACATTGGAATTTCAGTATTCCAACATAGACTTGAATAAAGTGATGAATGAGTTAACAAGCTCATTACAGCTAAAAATCAAATCGGACAAAGTACAGCTAAGTTGCCATCCGACAATGGAAACCTGCTTTATACATACTGAAAAGAACCGTCTATCGCAGTTACTCATCAATCTGATAAGCAATGCTATCAAATTTACGGCCGAAGGGTATATTCGTTTTGGCTATGAACTTCGCGACAAAGAAATCTATTTTTATGTCAGTGATACCGGTTGCGGCATACCTAAAGACAAACAGAAAAGCATTTTCGGACGCTTCGTCAAACTAAACAGCTTTCAACAAGGTACAGGATTAGGACTTTCTATCTGCCACACATTGGTCGAACGTATGGGAGGTTCTATCGGAGTAGACTCGGAAGAAGGAAAAGGTTCGACATTCTGGTTCACACTACCATACAAGCCCGCAATGGCTGTAGATGAAAATACCCAAAAGATGGAAATTCAACCAATAACCATAGAAAAAAACAAGTTCAGCATTCTAATAGCAGAAGATAATGACAGCAACTATAAACTGTTTGCATCCATATTAAAGGGAGAGTATCAATTGATTCATGCCTGGAATGGACAAGAGGCAGTAGAAATATTCAAAAAGTATAATCCGCAAATTATATTAATGGACATCAATATGCCTGTCATGGATGGCTACGAAGCAACCAAAGAAATCCGGAAATACTCGGCTAAAGTCCCTATCATTGCCATTACCGCCTTTGCCTATGCTTCAGATGAGCAGAAAGTGATAGAGAGTGGATTCGACGGTTATATGCCTAAGCCTATTAATGCACGCCAACTGAAAGCCCAATTGATGGACATCATGCAAAAACGCATCATCCTGCTATAAAACGAAAATCAATAATTTAGCCACACTTTGAAAGCGGCTATTTTATCTTTACTGACTATGATTTTATCTTTGAAGGGAGGTAAGACGTGCACAACGACCTTACCCAGAAAATAAGGTTCGATACGCTGAATAGCATCCACGGAAACGAGTGTCTGGCGATTGGTCCGAAAGAACACATCCGGATCCAATTGTTCGCAAAGTTTATCCAATGAAAAATCCAAAACATATTCTTTATTATTCCTGGTAACTACAAAAGTGAGTTTGTTCTCTGAATAGAAATAAGAGACATCACTCACTGCCAACGTAAAAAGTTTATTACCGGAAGAAATAAGAAAACGAGTACGATATCTTTTATTTTCTATTCCCGGAAGCCTTTGAATATCAGACAAACTCTCCAACACTTCCAATAAACGGTTCTCCCGATTAAAATCATGAATATATTTTTCCGTCAGATTCTCGAAACGCTCAATAGTCTGCAATAAGCGTTCCTGATGAATCGGTTTCAACAAATAATCAATGCTATTCACGGTAAAAGCACGAACAGCATATTCGTCGTAAGCGGTGGTAAAAACAATCATACTATCCGGGCGAGCCTGTTCAATCAACATAAATGAGTTGCCATCTGTCAACTGAATGTCCAGAAACAGGAGTTCCGGATGAGAATTTGTGCGAAACCATTCAACGGATTCTTCAATAGTACCGGGTAGAATCATCACCTCCCAATCCGGACGAAGTGACTGTATCATCTCATGTAACAAACGTGCTGCCGGCACTTCATCTTCTATAATAGCAACTTTTATTTTATTCATGGAAATAAGGGAGTTTTTACGATAAATTTATCCGTTTTATTTTCTATCACAATATCCCGATTGCAAAGGAGTTTGTAACGGGCAGAAAGGTTCTTCAAACCCATCCCCGAAACTACTCCGCATTTTTTAGTTCGGATCGGATTACTAATTATCAAGGCCGGAGGTTCTTCTACACTACACAATTCAATAACCATCGGTTTTCTCGAATGAATAACATTGTGTTTGATAACATTCTCTACCAATAATTGAAGTGTCAAAGGTGGCATCTTCATCTCCTCACATTTATCTGAAATATAGTTGTGAACATGAATGCAATTGCCTAATCGAACTTGATGAAGGAAGATATATGAATCAAGAAAACCTAGTTCATCTTTCAGCGTCACCAAGCGCTGCTTCTGACATTGAAGAATATAACGATACACATCAGAAAGATGTTGTGTGAACAATTCCGCATTTTTAGGATTATATCGGATTTCAGAAATCAATGTATTCAGACTATTGAACAAGAAATGCGGATTCAACTGATTTTGAAGAGCTGTATAGCGTGCTATATTATTTTCTTCTTGCAAAGTGGCCGCCTGCTTCTGTAATTTAAGCGAGTGTTGCATAGATCGGTTAGCAAGCAGTAAGCCTAAAATCACTAACTCCACTAGCCAGACTACTATCAATATACGCCACCCTCCATTGGGAAAGACAAAAGGATGTGATGCACCAACCAAAAGTTTGGCAGTCACTAGCAGTCCATAATTAAGCAAAAAAAACATCACCATCACCATTGTATAAATAAGAATCAACTTCCTGCGACGATAAATATTCACTGAATACTGATTGTCAACCCAGGTAGTCAGATGAACAGTAGAATATCCCAGTAAATTGAATGCGATAATGAAGAACAGAAACATCCCTAAAGAATATAATGCATCTGACACATTATCAGAAAGTTCTACATAGTTGGCCAGTAAAAAGAAAGAAAAGACGCCTAATCCTGAAAACAGCGTACTATATAGTATATGGTTTAGTTTTATATCCATAAGATTCTTTTTACACAAAGTTACTGCTTTTTACCGATAATCATAACTATGAAGCGCTTTTATTAATTCCGAATAATAGCCTTGTGCGGATGCTTTCGCTTCTACATAGTTCACTTGCGAAGTTTGCCGGTAAGTTTGCGCGTCAATCACTTCCACTACAGAAACTTTGCCCTCATTATAGCGTTCCACCGCTTTTGCTTCATTTTCTTCTGCTTTGGCAAGCGAACTTCCACTCAAGCGCACCCGTTCGATAGCCCGTAACAAGGCTTTACGTGCCACGCTAATTTCCAATTCCACTTGGTCCACTATCTTGTTCAGGTTATCTTCCGCCATCCCTACTCGAAAGGAAGCAGCCCGCTTTTCGCTTTTTCGTTTTCCCCACTCAAAAATGGGTACGGACACTTTTGCATAAACTGCATAATTCGGATCTAAATCTTTCCGGAAGTTGTATCCGGGAGACGAATAACTCCCATCTATTCCTACATAAAATTGAGGTTTAAATCGCGAATCATTCAGCCTTTTTGTACTTTCAGCAATACGAATCCTGTCATAAGCTATTTGAATTTCAGGACGATCCGTACCGGTAGATACCCAAATAGAATCATCGACCACCACCAGCGGTATCTGTTCATCCAACTCCGTCGAGAACTCCAAATCAACACCAATTATAGAATTTAATGCCATCCGTCCCGTTTCTAAATTACTCTGTGCCTGAAGCAACTGATATTCTGCTTCATTCAGTTTCACTTCCGCCATCAATAAGTCTTGCGGATCAGCAAAACCGACCTCTACCCTCTCTTTAATTGTCTTGACCAAAGAGGCGATCGAATTGCGAAAATCTTCAGCTACATCGACTATTTCCCGACGAGCTACGGCGCTCCAATATTGAACATCCGTTTGATAACAAACAGCATCATTCAGCACTTTCACCTGATTACCCGCCAAAGATTGTTGATGTTGCGCCATACGGATAGACTCCAGCACATACCCTCCCGTATATACCGGCTGAAGAATGGAAAGAGAAGCTCCATACTTTAACTGCTGTCCTTCCACAGTCTTCGATAATCCTAAGGAAGGCACATCCAAAGACAATTCCAATGGGTTTCCGGTATACTGGAAGTTGGCTGCACCGGAAAGTTTTGGTTTCAAATCCGCACGTGCTGATTTTTCGACTTCCACACTGGCAGCAATATTCTTTTCGGCTGCCTTCAAATCATGATTATAATCTAATGCCATCGTCCGATATTTCTCCAACAATACGCTTTGTTGCCCTAAAACCGGCAAAGCCCCAAAAGCGAAACAACTGAACAACAGGCTGAATATATTTTTTTTCATCTTTATTTTCCTTTTACTTTATAGAACATAGAATATAAGGCAGGCGTAACGAACAACGTCAGCCCCGTAGCAAAAGTCAGTCCGAAAATAATGGTGGCGGCCATACCTCCAAAAGCAACATCAAACAATAGAGGTACCATACCGAAAATAGTAGTGGTGGCCGCCATCAAGACCGGTCGGGTTCTGGAGACGGTAGCTTCAATGATAGAAGTATATAAATCAACACCGCTTCGGTGCTGGACATTAATCTCATCAATCAATACAATTACATTCTTTATAATCATTCCGAGTAATCCCAGCCAACCAGCTATAGGAAAAAATCCAAAATCAAATCCCGTCAACAACATTCCGACTGCAATTCCTATCAGCGACAAAGGCAAAATGCAAATAATAATCACCGGCTCACGGAAATTGCCAAACAGTGCTACCAAAATAACCACTAGCGCAAGAAATGCCAGCGGAAAATATTTCGCGATAGCCTGCATCGCTTCACCCTGATCCTTATATTGAGCATCCCAAAAGAAAGTATACCCTTCCGGAAGCTGAATTTCTTCAATCTCTTTCCGTATCTCACCATGCACTTCCGCCATAGTATACCCCGGTTTCACACCACACATAGCTGCCATAGACAGTTGACGATTGTAGGTTCTTATTTGCGGAAATTCCCATGTCGTTTCTATTTTTTCGGTCACTTGCGAAAGCGGAGCCGACTTCTCGCCGTTCCAACTCGAAAAATCTCCTAACGCATTAGCATCCGTAATATCTACACATCCCGATTTCAACAGTACAGGAACTTTCTTTTCATCGTCCCGATAAATGCCGACAGGCAATCCGTCATTAATAGATTTGACAGACTCCATCATGGAAGCTTTCGTAATTCCCAATGCTCCGGCCTTCACCGGATCATACACCGGACGAATCACCATCGACATATTCCCCCACTCATTGCGGGCATCTGCGACTTTAGGATTTCGTCGCATAACCTCAATGGCCTGACCAACCAACGAATCGAGTACAGCTGGGTCCGGTCCCAAGAAACGGGCTTCAATAACAGCTTCCGTCAGCGGACTCAACTCAAACTTATTCACTTTTATCAAAGGATCAGGATATTTCAACGAAATGGAATCCTGTAAACGGGCATGTAACTGGCGAGATAGCTTTGATGTCTTACACTTCACCAATATTTGTGCATAATTGGATTGAGGCCCAAAAGAAACATTCGACAGATAATAGCGTGGCGGAGTTCTTCCAACATAAGTTGATACCATCTCCGTCTCCGATTGCTCCCGGATATATGTTGCCATGTCCATTGCCTGCCGGTCGGTCTCGTCAATCTGTGTTCCTTCGGGCAGCCACATATCCAAAGTGAAATATTGCTTGTCCAATGCAGGAACAAATACTTTCGGAATAAACTTAAAACTCCAGGCCGACAACACTAGCATCACAACCATACAACCGATTGTTGCATACCGATAACGAATCACCCATCTCAATGCACCGCGAAACTTGTCGTAATATTTACCTGCAAAAAGAGCTGCCTTTAGTTCGTTGGGTCTAGGCCGACGGACAAACTCCTGAATGAAAAAAGGAGTCTGCGTCAACGCAAAAACCCAACTGAACATCAGCGAAACGCCGATAACTACAACTAAGGATGACAGTAATTCGCCGGTGATATGTGGCGAATAATATATAGGTAAAAAAGTTAGAATCGCAATGATAGTTGCCGCTAACAGTGGCAACGCAGTTGAAGAGCAGGCCCGCATAATAGCCACTCGTTTACGCATGCCCCGCTGCATATTGACTAATGCTGAATCGGACACAACAATCGCGTTATCCACCAACATTCCCATTGCAATAATAATGGCAGCCAACGACATACGCTGCAAAGCTATTCCTTGCGTCAGCATCACAATCAACGTTGCAAAAATAGAGAATACCAAGCCACTGCCTATCAGAATTCCATTTTTGAATCCGATAAAAAATAACAGAATAGCGACGACCGTCACCACAGAGATAATCAGATTCAGGATAAACCCTTGATTTGCCACTGCCGATTCATAACCTTGATCATAAATCGTCTGCAACTCAAATCCGTCAGGCATTGTTTCTGCAAACTGTTCAATCTTATCCTTCACAGCTTCTGCCATATCTACCACATTTCCTGTTGGCACAGTAGATATGGCAATGCCTACCGCAGGATTTCCATCAATACGCATTTTATTACTGGAAGGCGACTGATAACTTTCTTTGATCTCCGCAATATCTGCCAACCGGAAATGTTCTCCTGTACGCGATACGATTGTCATATTCCTTATATCATCCAAAGAATAGAAATTTCCGGTTGATTCAATCCGTATCCTGTTCACACCGGCATCGATTCCTCCGGCATCTACAACTCTGTTTTGCGCATCAAAAGCCCGGGAAATATCCATTGTAGTAATCCCGCTTTGTGCCATAACGGAAGGAGTGAGTATCACATCAATCGTCGGGGGTTGTACTCCATAAATCTCGACCTTTGCTACATCCTTTACTTTAAGCAACTCATTTTTAATAAGTTTGGCCTGTTCCTCCAACTCACGATAAGAATATCCTTCCCCTGTCAGTCCATAGAAAACACCCAGCACATCACCAAAATCATCATTCACAACAGACGGCCCCGCTCCTGCCGGCAGTTTCGACTGTACATCATTCACCTTTCGCCGAAGTTTATCCCACAGTTGCTGCATTTCGTCCGCACGAATTTCCTTTTTCACATAAACCGTTATCTTGGAAAGCCCTGCTCTGTTTTCTGTTTTCAGATAATATAATTCACCCAAAGACTGTATCGATTCTTCCAATACATCAGTCACCTGCGACTGCACTTCAGAAGGAGAAGCACCCGAATAAGGAGTCAACACCAATGCTTGTTTTATAGTAAATGGAGCATCTTCCAGTTTACCCATCTTGACATAAGCAAGCAGTCCTCCTCCCAACACCAATATCAACAGCAGAATAGTCACCGACCGCTTCTGCAAGAAATATTTTATAAATTTCATACGTCCAAACTTACTTTTGAGCAGTGATGGAGGTCTCTTGTTGCTGCGATATGACATCTACCGACATACCTTCCGAAAGGAAACGCAGTTTGCTGACAGCAATCATTTCTCCCACCTGCAATCCACTTTTCACTTCGACCTTCCCATTCGGAAGCAATGCTCCCATAACAATTTTCCGTTTCGATACTTTCCCGGTGCTCTTGTCCACAGTCCACACATAATCGCCATCAACAGGACGATGGTTAAGAGCAGTCTGCGGTATAACAATCATGGACGCCACAGATGAAGACGGAGAGCCGAACTGTACTTTTCCGGACATTCCTGCCGGCCACTTGCTCTCTTTATTCGGCAATAAAGCTGTCATCAGAAAAGAAAGGTTATTTCGGGTCGTACTTTTGGATATTTCTACGACTTTTGCCGGATATATGGTATCCGGACAAGCATCAAACCGAATCCCAACTTCTTTGATTCTATGGGCTTGAAGCGCAATATTCTGTGTGACATATGCTTCTATCTTCAATTGAGTGATATCAATAAAGGAAATAACAGGTTGGGTTGCTTTCACATCCTGATATTTTTCAATATATACTTCTCCGACATATCCGGCAAAAGGTGCAATTAACTTTGTATCATATAATTCATTCGTTGCTGTTTCAAAAGCTGTTTTGGCAGAAGTATAATCCGCACATGCCTTTTCATAAGCACTGGCTGATAAATTACTTTTCTCATACAACACTTTTATTCGTTCAAATTCCGCTTTCGCCTGATTATAAATTGCCTCTGCCTGCTCTTTGCGAATACGAAAATCACGAGAGTCTATTTCAGCAATAATATCTCCACGATGATAAAAATTTCCGGCATATACTTCAAAACGGTCAATGGGTCCACCTACCCGAAAAGAAAGTTCCGTTTCTTTGAATGGTTTCGAGATAAACGAAAACTCACGCTCCGCAGAAGGAAGCGATATTTCCACCTCCGCCACTTTGATTCGTACCGGCTCATCCATTTTCTTTTCTCCTGCGTCACATGACGCAAGCAGACAGCTAAAGAACATGTACATTAAAAATTTAGTCGTTGTCATTCTATTCTTAAATTAGTTATATTATCAACGGTACGAAAATAATGGAAAAGGTAGAAAACACTCATCTTTAAGTTTCCAAAGCGGAAAAAGAAGGGACTCAAACGGAAAAATAAAAGATGAAAATTTGAGCCTTTCATACTACTTATGTGTTTCCTTACTATCTTTGCAGTTCGAACAAATAGTACTACTTTCATTTATGACTGAAGAAAAAATACATAAAGACCGTCCCGGAAACTGGTGGGCATTGAGCCCGTTACTCGTATTCCTCTGCCTCTATCTGGTGACTTCCATCCTCGTCAACGACTTTTATAAAGTGCCTATCACAGTGGCTTTTCTCATCTCTTCCTGTTATGCCATCGCCATTACACGCGGCTTGAAACTGGACCAGCGTATCTATCAATTCTCGGTAGGAGCTGCCAATAAGAATATCCTCCTGATGATATGGATATTCATTCTTGCCGGAGCTTTTGCTCAAAGTGCAAAGCAAATGGGGGCAATCGATGCCACCGTCAATCTGACACTGCATATTCTTCCGGATAACCTGTTGCTGGCAGGTATCTTTATTGCCGCCTGTTTCATCTCTTTATCCATCGGAACCAGCGTAGGAACTATTGTCGCTCTTACTCCCGTTGCCGTAGGACTGGCAGAAAAGACAGAAATAGCTCTCCCTTTTATGGTAGCTATTGTAATAGGCGGCTCCTTTTTCGGAGACAACCTATCTTTTATCTCCGATACCACCATTGCTTCAACAAAAACCCAGGAATGTGTAATGCGTGATAAATTCCGGGTAAATTCTATGATTGTCATTCCGGCAGCCATCATTGTATTGGGAATTTACATATTTCAGGGACTGTCCATTACTGCTCCCGTCCAAACACAAAACATCGAATGGATAAAAGTTATACCTTATATAATAGTATTAGGAACAGCCATTGCCGGAATGAACGTGATGCTCGTACTCATAATAGGTATATTGACAAGTGGCATCATTGGCATCGCTACCGGCAGCTTCGGAATCTTCGACTGGTTTGGTGCCATGGGAACAGGAATTACAGGAATGGGAGAATTGATTATTATCACTCTACTGGCCGGAGGGATGCTCGAAACAATCCGTTATAACGGTGGTATCGATTTCATTATCCGGAAACTCACCCGCCACGTCAATGGCAAAAGAGGAGCCGAGCTAAGCATCGCTGCTCTCGTTAGTATCGCCAACTTATGTACTGCCAACAACACGATTGCCATTATCACAACAGGACCGATTGCCAAAGATATTGCCGTGAAATTCCATCTCGACCGAAGAAAAACAGCCAGTATCCTCGATACTTTCTCCTGCCTGATACAAGGAATTATCCCCTATGGAGCGCAGATGCTAATTGCAGCGGGACTTGCCAGCATCTCCCCTATCAGTATCATCGGAAATCTCTACTATCCATTTACAATGGGAGCATGCGCCCTGCTCGCGATTTTGTTCCGCTATCCGAAACGGTATTCGTAAAAAAGATGCGAAATGTTTGTCAATCAAAAGAAAAGCCGTATCTTTGTGCCCGCTATTACGAGATAATAGCATAATTCAAATCAATCATTAAAAACAATTATTTAAAATGGCAACTAGAATCAGATTGCAGAGACACGGACGTAAAAGTTACGCGTTCTATTCAATTGTAATTGCAGACAGCAGAGCACCACGTGATGGTAAATTTATTGAGAAGATTGGTACTTACAACCCTAACACCAATCCTGCTACAGTAGATTTGAATTTCGACGCTGCATTGGCATGGGTACTGAAAGGTGCACAACCAAGTGACACTGTACGTAACATCCTTTCTCGTGAAGGAGTTTACATGAAGAAACATCTTCTGGGCGGTGTGGCAAAAGGCGCATTCGGAGAAGCAGAAGCAGAAGCAAAATTCGAAGCTTGGAAAAACAACAAACAGTCAGGTTTGGCTACTTTGAAAGCTAAACAAGACGAGGCTAAGAAAGCTGAAGCTAAAGCACGTCTGGAAGCAGAAAAGAAAATCAACGAAGTGAAAGCAAAAGCACTCGCTGAAAAGAAAGCTGCTGAAGCTGCTGAAAAAGCTGCTGCTGAAGCACCTGCAGAAGAAGCTGCCGCAGCTCCGGCTGAAGAAGCTCCTGCAACAGAAGCTGCTGCTGAATAAATTTCAGCAGATTCCGAACAAGAAATTAGGAAAAAACAATAAATCCTCTCCGGTCTGCCGGAGGGGATTTTTTTATTACTTTCTGCTATAAAACATATCAAATTATTTATTCCATTCAAAATAAAATACCTTTCTTTGCATCAGCATAGTTCAGCATAGTATTATTTATTTTCCGAGCATGAAACGAATTGATAAAAAGGCAACATTCGGACAACAGGCAAGCAAGGTTACGCAACTAGCGGACGCACTTAGCCAAGCGATTTCCAGGAAAGAATTTCTTGAAGGAGATTCTTTGCCTTCCATCAATCAGTTAAGCGCTCAATACGGAGTATCACGTGATACGGTTTTCAAGGCTTTCCTTGATTTACGCGAACGAGGACTGATCGACTCCACTCCCGGCAAAGGATATTATGTGACGAGCCTGGTGACAAATGTCTTATTGCTGCTCGACCAATATACTCCATTCAAAGAAGCTTTATACAATAGTTTCGTCAGACATCTGCCTATCAACTATAAGGTAGACTTATTGTTTCATCAATACAACGAACGGTTGTTCAATACAATCCTCCGGGAATCCATCGGAAAATACAACAAATACATTGTGATGAATTTCGATAACGAGAAATTCAGCACTGTTCTCAATAAAATTAATCCTTCAAGATTATTACTTCTCGATTTCGGCAAATTTGAAAAAGAAAAGTATTCATATATCTGCCAGGATTTTGATGAATCTTTCTATCAGGCATTAAATCAGCTGAAGGAAAGGTTGAAGAACTATCACCAACTCGTTTTTCTGTTTCCCAAAAGCCTGAAACACCCCCAAAGCAGTAAGGTGTATTTTACCCGTTTCTGTCAGGAACAAGGATTCCTCTGTGAAATACAGGAGGATATTGAGAATCTAATCGTACGTAAGGGAGTTGCCTATATCGCCATCAAACAACAAGACGTAGTAAAGGTAGTGAAACAAGGAAGATTGGAAGGGCTGAAATGCGGAAAAGATTTTGGCCTGTTGGCGTACAATGATATTCCTTCCTATGAAGTGATTGATGAAGGAATAACCTCGTTGAGTATTGATTGGGAAATGATGGGAAACGAAGCTGCCAATTTCGTTCTCAATAATGTACCGGTGCAGAAGTTCTTGCCGACGGAAGTAAGACTTCGAAAGTCGCTTTAATTTTTTTTGCGAATATATCAGCACAGTTCAGCACAGATATTAATTAATCCTTTAATATAAAGAAACCATGAAAAAGTATCCTAAAATCGGGATTCGTCCCACAATCGATGGTCGCCAGGGTGGTGTTCGCGAAAGCCTTGAAGAAAAAACAATGAATTTGGCAAAAGCAGTAGCCGAGTTAATAAGCAGCAACCTGAAAAACGGTGATGGCAGTCCGGTGGAATGTGTCATTGCCGATAGCACGATCGGACGCGTAGCCGAAAGTGCAGCTTGCGCAGAGAAGTTTGAAAGAGAAGGGGTCGGCTCTACCATTACCGTCACTTCCTGCTGGTGTTATGGCGCTGAAACGATGGATATGAACCCACATTATCCGAAAGCTGTTTGGGGATTCAATGGCACAGAACGTCCGGGAGCTGTATACCTTGCTGCCGTACTTGCCGGACACGCACAAAAAGGCCTTCCCGCATTCGGTATCTACGGACGCGACGTTCAAGATTTAGACGACAACACAATCCCTGAAGATGTATCAGAAAAGATTCTTCGCTTTGCACGTGCCGCACAGGCAGTAGCTACGATGAGAGGCAAATCTTACCTGTCAATGGGTAGTGTATCTATGGGTATCGCCGGTTCTATTGTTAATCCTGATTTCTTCCAGGAGTATTTGGGAATGCGTAATGAGTCAATAGACCTCACAGAAATCATCCGCCGAATGGACGAAGGCATCTATGACCACGAAGAATACGCCAAAGCCATGGCCTGGACTGAAAAAAATTGCAAGATAAACGAAGGTGAAGACTTCAAGAACCGTCCTGAAAAGCGTAAAACCCGTGAACAGAAAGACGCTGATTGGGAATTCATTGTAAAGATGACGATTATCATGCGCGACTTGATGACCGGAAATCCCAAATTGAAAGAAATGGGATTCAAGGAAGAAGCCTTGGGACACAATGCCATTGCAGCCGGTTTCCAGGGACAACGCCAATGGACAGACTTTTATCCTAATGGTGACTATCCGGAAGCTTTACTCAATACTTCTTTTGACTGGAACGGTATCCGTGAAGCATTTGTTGTAGCTACCGAGAACGATGCCTGCAACGGCGTAGCTATGCTGTTTGGACATTTATTGACTAACCGCGCCCAAATATTCTCCGATGTACGTACTTACTGGAGCCCTGAAGCCGTGAAACGTGTAACCGGCAAAGAATTGAGCGGATTGGCAGCAAATGGTATCATCCATCTTATCAATTCCGGCGCAACGACTCTCGACGGTTCCGGCCAATCATTAGACGCAGCAGGCAATCCGGTTATGAAAGAGCCATGGAACCTGACTGACACAGACGTAGAAAACTGCCTGAAAGCAACTACCTGGTATCCGGCAGACCGTGACTACTTCCGTGGTGGCGGCTTCTCTTCAAACTTCCTGTCAAAAGGCGGAATGCCCGTAACCATGATGCGCCTCAACCTGATTAAAGGCCTAGGCCCTGTCCTGCAAATCGCAGAAGGATGGACAGTGGAAATTGATCCGGAAATCCATCAGAAACTCAATATGCGTACAGATCCTACATGGCCTACCACCTGGTTTGTACCCCGCCTGTGTGAAAAACCGGCCTTCAAAGATGTATATTCTGTAATGAATAACTGGGGAGCCAACCATGGAGCCATCAGCTATGGACATATCGGTCAGGACTTAATCACTCTTGCTTCCATGCTCCGCATCCCGGTATGCATGCACAACGTAGAAGACAACGAGATATTCCGTCCGGCAGCCTGGAACGCCTTCGGCATGGACAAAGAAGGGTCAGATTACAGAGCTTGTGCAACTTATGGCCCTATCTACAAATAATTTTAATTCAGGCACGGATTATGCGGATTACACTGTTACTTTATGCAATCATACTTCTAAAAACCGTGTAATCCGTGCCTAAAATGATTTTTTAAATACGACTTATCAATTAATAATTTATCTTTGTAATTATGATTACCAACGAACATATAGAACAGTTCATCGAACAAGCACACCGTTATGGGGATGCAAAGTTAATGCTTTGCAGCAGCGGTAACCTTTCCTGGAGAATCGGCGAAGAAGCATTGATTTCCGGTACGGGTTCCTGGGTTCCCACACTTGGCAAAGAAAAAGTCTCTATTTGCCATATTGCCAGCGGTACTCCTACCAACGGTGTAAAGCCTTCTATGGAAAGTACATTCCATTTAGGGATTCTCCGCGAACGTCCGGACGTCAATGTCGTTCTCCACTTCCAATCGGAATATGCCACAGCTGTCTCCTGCATGAAGAACAAACCGACAAACTTCAACGTAACAGCAGAAATTCCCTGCCATGTAGGTTCGGAAATACCTGTGATTCCGTATTATCGTCCCGGCTCACCGGAACTGGCAAAAGCCGTGGTAGAAGCCATGCTAAAGCATAACTCGGTTTTACTGACCAACCACGGGCAAGTGGTATGCGGAAAAGACTTCGATCAAGTATATGAACGGGCTACCTTTTTTGAAATGGCTTGCCGCATCATCGTTCAATCCGGTGGTGATTATTCAGTACTCACACCGACAGAAATTGAAGACCTGGAAATCTACGTATTAGGAAAGAAAAACAACTAGTATCCGGGCAATACCATGAAAGATTCCATTAAACACACTTATTTAGCAGCAGACTTCGGAGGCGGAAGTGGACGGATCATCGCCGGCTTCCTTTGCCATGGCAAACTGGAGTTGGAAGAGGTATACCGCTTTTCCAACCGGCAGGTCAAACTAGGAAATCATATCTACTGGGATTTCCTAGCTCTGTTTGAAGATATGAAAACCGGACTGAAACTGGCTGCACAAAAAGGATATGCCGTAAAGGGTATTGGTATTGACACCTGGGGAGTGGATTTCGGACTGATTGACAAGCATGGAAACCTGTTAGGAAATCCAGTCTGTTATCGGGACGCAAGAACAGAGGGAATACCGGCAGAAGTATTCAAGTTATTGGATGAACGCCAACACTATGCTGACACCGGTATTCAGGCGATGCCCATCAATACGCTGTTTCAACTTTACAGCATGAAACAGCATCAAGATGCGCAGTTGGAAGTTGCCCGGCAACTTTTATTCATGCCCGACCTTTTCAGTTATTTCCTGACAGGAGTAGCCAATAATGAATATTGCATCGCCTCCACCTCCGAATTACTCGATGGCAAATCGCGGAATTGGTCATTGGATACCATACGTGCCTTAGGTCTTCCCGAACATCTGTTCGGGAAGGTTATTCTCCCCGGAACAATCAGAGGAACTCTGAAAGAGGATATTGCCCGTGAAACGGGACTGGGTATCATAGACGTTATTGCCGTCGGTTCACACGACACAGCCAGTGCTGTCGCTGCTGTTCCTGCCGTAGAAAGTCCTATCGCTTTCCTTAGTTCCGGCACTTGGTCGCTACTGGGAGTGGAAGTGGATGCCCCCATATTGACGGAAGAAGCAAGAAAAGCTCAATTCACCAATGAAGGAGGTGTAGGCGGCAAAATCCGTTTCCTACAGAATATAACAGGATTATGGATTTTACAACGCTTGATGAGTGAATGGAAAGCATGTGGCGAAGAACAAAATTATGATATAATCCTCCCGCAAGCTGCCGAAGCAAAGATTGTAACCATTATCCCTGTAGATGACGCAACATTCATGAATCCGGAAAATATGGAAAACGCTCTTATTCATTATTGTCGGCATCATGATTTACAAGTGCCTAAAAACAAAGCAGAAACCGTGAGATGTGTACTCCAATCATTAGCTTTCAAATATCGACAGGCGGTGGAACAGCTCAACCGTTGTCTCCCCTCTCCGATCCGTCAGCTAAACATCATTGGCGGAGGATCACAAAACCAATTACTCAACCAACTGACAGCTAACGAACTCGGTATTCCCGTTTATGCAGGTCCGGTAGAAGCCACTGCAATGGGGAACATTCTGACACAGGCTATGGCTAAAGGAGAAATAGCCAACCTTCGTGAATTGAGAGAGATTGTAACTCACAGCGTTACACCACAAGTATATTACCCTAAAAAATAAAAGCATATGGAAACACCCCAAACCGGTTATCAGGTTCAATCTTACGACGTTCCCGTCAAACGATATTGCCAAACCCTCGATTTACGCGATTCTCCGGAACTGATCGCAGAATATCGAAAAAGACATAGTCAGGCGGAAGCATGGCCAGAAATCCTTGCCGGTATCCGGAAAGTCGGTATTCTGGAAATGGAAATTTATATCTTGGGAACACGACTGTTTATGATTGTCGAAACTCCCCTTGATTTTGACTGGGACACAGCAATGGAGCACCTGAATACGCTTCCCCGCCAACAGGAGTGGGAAGAATATATGGCCATCTTCCAGCAAGCCGTTCCCGGAATGAGTTCCGCGGAGAAATGGAAACCGATGGAGAGAATGTTCCATTTGTATAACACTTAAAAAAATACCAGAAACAACCATGAAACACCCCAAACAGTCCATCCTCTCGAAAGATGGCATCAGTTATCTTATACCTTTTGTTCTCATTACCTCATGTTTTGCATTATGGGGATTTGCCAATGATATTACCAACCCGATGGTAAAGGCATTCTCCAAGATTTTCCGAATGAGTGCCACCGACGGGGCATTGGTACAGGTTGCCTTCTACGGAGGGTACTTTGCAATGGCTTTCCCGGCTGCCATATTCATCCGTAAATACTCCTACAAAGCTGGTGTTTTGTTAGGACTGGGAATGTATGCTTTCGGAGCATTTTTATTCTTTCCCGCTAAAATGATGGGAGAATATTATCCGTTTTTGATTGCCTATTTCATCCTGACCTGCGGATTGTCCTTCCTCGAGACAAGTTGTAACCCGTATATTCTTTCTATGGGAACAGAAGAAACAGCTACCCGGCGTTTAAACCTTGCACAGTCTTTCAATCCGATGGGATCACTTCTCGGAATGTATGTAGCCATGCAATTTATCCAAGCGAAGTTACATCCGATGTGTACTGAAGACCGCGCATTGCTTAGCGACAACGAATTTCAAGCGATCAAAGAAAGCGATCTTAGCGTCCTGATTGCTCCTTATCTCATTATCGGACTTATCATTGTAGCTATGTTACTCCTGATACGATTCGTAAAAATGCCGAAAAATGGAGATCAGAATCATAGAATAGACTTCTTCCCCACACTGAAACGTATCTTTACCCAAATGCGTTATCGTGAAGGGGTAATTGCACAATTCTTCTACGTAGGTGCGCAAATTATGTGCTGGACTTTCATCATTCAATATGGAACACGCCTGTTCATGTCACAAGGCATGGACGAGAAAAGTGCGGAAGTATTATCACAGCAATATAATATCGTAGCAATGGTGATATTTTGTATCAGCCGTTTCATTTGTACATTCATTCTGCGCTATCTCAACGCAGGTAAATTACTAATGATTCTCGCTATCTTCGGAGGTATTTTCACATTAGGTACCATTTTCTTGCAAAACATTTATGGAATGTATTGCTTAGTAGCTGTATCAGCCTGTATGTCATTGATGTTTCCCACCATTTATGGTATTGCACTGAAAGGTATGGGAGATGATGCTAAGTTTGGAGCTGCGGGATTGATTATGGCCATTCTCGGAGGATCAGTTCTTCCCCCATTACAGGCAAGTATCATCGATATGGAAAAGATAGCCTGGTTACCGGCTGTCAATGTTTCATTCATTCTACCCTTCATCTGCTTCCTTGTAATCACCGGTTATGGTTACCGTACAGTGAAAAGAAACTGGTAGAATACATATCTAAAAATAGTGACGCCATCCCAACGTGATACCGTCACCATCCCACTCATATAGTGACGCCATCCGGCAGGGATAGCGTCACTATTTTTATTTACCTTTTTTCATAAACAATTTGCTTTTTCTTCGTATCTTAAATTTATTTGCCTACATTTGCTTTGGATTCCCAATAATTTATAAATTCAATGCCCACAAAACAAGACAACATATTACTAGCAAAACAATTCGGAATAATATTCGCTGAGTATTATTCAGTAGTAAAATATTTCGCCTTTATGTTGCTTAAATCCGAAGAAGATGCAGAAGATATTGCCCAAGATGTTTTCACAAAATTATGGACTCAACCCGAGATATGGACAAAAGTTCCCAATTTGAAACCTTATGTCTATACTCTTGCCAAAAGCACTACTCTCAATTTTATCAAACATAAAAAAATAGAATTAGCTTATCAGGAAAAAGTAATAGAGAAAAGCCTAGTAGAAGAACTTTCCCAAACAGAAGATCCTCTTAATGACATATACTACAAAGAAATTCAACTAATCATCAAACTAACCCTCAGTCGTCTTCCCGAACAACGCAGAAAGATTTTTGAGATGAGTAGATTCGAAAATATGAGCAATAATGAAATTGCCGAGAAACTAAACATTTCAGTCCGGACAGTAGAACACCATATCTATTTAACCCTGCTTGAAATGAAAAAAATATCTTTTTTGCTTTTTTTTGCACTTTTCCTTAAGTAGTCCGCCTTAGTTAATTGAGATATTAATGTAACAGCTCTAATTATTATCTCAAAATGAAGAACTATTTTCAAAAAATACTAGCTTTATTTACCGGGAATGACTATCCGGAAGTTACCCGACAGGAGTTCTACCAATGGTTGGTAGATGAAGAACATGTTTCCGAGAAAGACGAAGCATTGCAATATCTGTGGGAAGAAGGATACAAGCAAGGGAAAGCTCCCAATATATATCAATCATATGAACAATTAAGAAAGAATGCGGGTATTCCTTCCGTACGGGAAGAACGGAGAATCCGTCCGATCCATATCTGGCAGGCAGCCGCTGCCGTACTCTTTATAGTAGCTGCTTCTTCCGTCTATCTTTCTACCATAGGAAAAGAGGCGGAGCCTAATTTATTGCAGCAATACATCCCGACAGCGGAAGTACAGACTCTCACCTTGTCCGACGGAACCAAAGTACAACTGAACTCACAAAGCACCCTTTTATATCCGCAGGAATTCACAGGCAAAAACCGCAGCGTATTTCTGATCGGTGAAGCCAATTTCAAAGTGAAACCGGACAAGAAGCATCCGTTTATCGTCAAGTCGAACGATTTTCAGGTAACAGCACTCGGAACGGAATTTAACGTAGCTGCATACCCCGAGAATCCGATCATAGCGGCAACCTTGATTTCAGGAAGTGTGCTCGTTGAATATAATGATTTGAATTCTCAAATGATTCTGAAACCAAACGAGCAATTGGCCTATCATAAACACACCCGACAATACCATCTGAGCACTCCCGATATGAATGACGTCACAGCCTGGCAACGTGGAGAATTGGTATTCAGGGAGATGAGTGTAAAAGAGATTATAACTATATTAGAACGTAAATATCCATATACTTTTGAGTATCGCCTGAAGAATCTGAAAGAAGATAAATACAGTTTCCGCTTTAAAGATAAAGCAACATTATCAGAAGTGATGGATGTGATAGTTAATGTAGTAGGTCAAATGGATTATAAAATAAAAGAAGGTCACTGTTACCTGATTCCCAAATAACAATAAAGCAGGTATCAAAAATACAGTAAAAAATAGCCAACAACAGTACGAATCCTTTTTAACCTTTTACAAACATGCAAAAAAGTATCCGGAACAGAGCCCGAACTCTATCCCGGATATGAAATCAAAATTCTCAATATTAGAGTTTTACTCTTAAATTACCGTGAAATAAATTAGTTAATAACCTAATACTAAGAAAATGCTATAAATTTATGAATTTATAGTAAACCAGACAGCAAAGGGAAGAAGTTTTTTACTTTTTTTCTGTTTGTTATTAATGCAAACACCTACCTTTGCACAAAACAGTGCCAAAATTACGATTCAAAAGAAAAACATATCTGTTATTGAGGCACTTAAAGAAGTAGAAAAACAATCCGATTTCTCTGTCGGCTTCAACGATTCCCAATTAAAAAACAAGCCTGTTTTAAATCTTGACCTAAGAGCTGCAACAATAGAAAACGCCCTTGCACAAATACTCAAAGGCAGCGGTTTCACCTATCAGTTCAAAGGAAAATACATTATGATTATTCCGAACAACAAGCCTAAAGAAACTCCTGCCAAGAAAGTGACAGGAAAGGCAATTGACGAAAGCAATGAACCTTTGATCGGAGTTAACATCAAGGTAGAAGGAAGTTCTGAAGGAGCTATTACCGATATAGACGGTAATTTCACTATTGTAGCTCCTCAAGGCAGTACGTTAAGTTTTACTTATGTGGGATACACACCCCAAACTATAAGAATGACAGAAAGGAACACCTATGAAGTAAAATTGCAAAATGACACCAAGCAATTGAATGAAGTAGTAGTAACCGCCCTCGGCATCAAACGTGAACAAAAGGCATTAAGTTATAATGTACAGCAAGTAAAATCGGACGAACTGACTCAAATTAAGGACGCTAACTTCGTTAATAGTCTGAATGGTAAAGTAGCGGGGGTCACGATTAATTCAAGTTCATCTGGTGTGGGTGGTGCCAGTAAAGTAGTGATGCGTGGTACGAAGTCCATTGAGCAGAGCAGTAATGCGCTGTATGTTATCGACGGCATACCGATGTTCAATTTTGGCGGTGGAGGTTCTACTGAATTCGGTTCTAAAGGCGCTACGGAAAGTATTGCCGACATCAATCCTGAAGACATCGAAAGCATTTCCGTACTGACGGGTGCGGCAGCGGCTGCCCTCTATGGTAGCAACGCGGCTAATGGAGCTATTGTTGTCACTACCAAAAAGGGAAAAGTAGGAAAACTGCAAGCAAGCGTATCTACAGGTATCGACTGGATGAATCCATTCGTAATGCCCAAATTCCAAAATCGCTACGGAACAGGAAGCTATGGCAAAGCAAACGGTTCTACAATTCTCAGTTGGGGACCGAAACTGAACGGTGCGAGCCGTACAGGGTACGAACCCAATGATTTTTTCGAGACAGGGGCAGTGTACTCCAACTCCATCAGCTTATCTGCCGGACTGACATACGACGTACTCGACTGGCTAAGTTTATCCGGGCGCATCCGCATAGATAATTCAAACAACACTTACGAACAAAAGCTCTATGCCGGTACTATCTCCACACTGACTGAGGGTAGCACACAAGGACATTACACTATTGAAAAAGCCGAAACGACGCAAACATACGCAGACTTTCTGGCAAATGTCAACAAACGCATCGGTGATTTCACACTTGTAGTTAATCTCGGTACCAGTTTAAGCCGCAACACCAGTTATACATTAGGTTACGGCGGACCTATTCAAGACAATGGAATTCCTAATTTATTCAATGTTTACGACCTCGACAATGTGAAGAAGCGCGCCACTCAGGTAGCTTGGGAAGAAATGACGCAATCCATTTTCGCCAACGTGGAAGTAGGTTGGAAAAGTATGCTCTACCTCACCTTGACGGGACGTAATGACTGGGCTTCGCAAATACATGGCACCACAGATCCTTCCTTCTTTTATCCATCGGTAGGTCTGTCGGCAGTGATTACGGAAATGGTGAAATTGCCCCAATGGGTAGATTACCTGAAAGTGCGCGGTTCATACAGTTCTGTGGGTTCTCCCTACCCCCGCTACCTGACTATACCGACTTTCCCATACGATGCTACCTTGCAACAGTGGAAAGAGAAATCCCTCTACCCTATCGGCACGCTCTATCCTGAACGCACCAACTCTTGGGAAGTGGGCATAGACGCAACGCTGTTCCGCGACTTCAAAGTAAGCGCTTCCTTCTATTACGCCAACACTCATAACCAGACGTTCGACCCGCAAATTTCAGTCTCCTCCGGTTACGACAAGTTGTATGTACAGACAGGCTCCGTACGTAACGTGGGCGTGGAAGGTATGTTAGGCTATGGGCATACCTGGAGTGATTTCAGATGGGACAGCAGCTTTACTTTCTCATCGAACAGAAACACGCTCACCGAACTGATAAAAAACTATGTGCATCCCGAAACCGGAGAAATCATCAACAAAGACCGACTTCCATTGAAACCGTCTGACGGACGTGGATTGGCACAAGCAGAGTTCATCTTGAAAGAAGGTGGTTCACTGGGCGACCTTTACACGCGCTCCGATGTGGTACGAGATGGCAAGGGAAGAGTGCAGATAGACGCCACCGGCAATATCGCTAAAGTGGGCAATCTGAACGACATCAAGCTAGGAAGCATATTCCCGAAAGCCAACCTGGCATGGAATAACTCCTTTTCCTACAAAGGCATCAACGTAGGATTCCTGATTTCTGCCCGACTTGGAGGTATTGTATATTCAGCTACACAGGCAGCTATGGACGAACATGGAGTTTCCGAAAGAACTGCCGCTGCCCGCGATGCAGGAGGAGTTCTCGTCAACGGACGCACCATGGTCGACGCACAGAAGTGGTTTGAGATCATCGCCGGTTCTAGCGGACTGCCCCAATACTATACGTATAGCGCGACGAATGTCCGCCTTCAGGAAGCACGTATCGGTTACACCATCCCCCGCCGCTGGCTGGGTAATGTATGCGACATCAATGTGGCACTTGTAGGCCGCAATCTATGGATGATCTACAATAAAGCGCCATTCGATCCCGAAAGCGTGGCCACCACCGGCAACTTCTATCAGGGTATCGACTACTTCATGATGCCCAGCAGCCGTAATATTGGGTTCAACATTAAGCTTAATTTCTAAAACGATGAATAGCATGAAATACATAAAACAGTTCAATCTGATAGTGATATCATTCGCCACGCTGCTTATCTCAGGTAGTTGCATGGACTATGATATCAATCGAAACCCTTTTGAGACCAATCAGGAAGAGATGGGACGGGACAATTACAATGTAGGTTCCAAACTCAAGACTCTTCAAGGACAAGTCATTCCCACTGAGGAACATTTGTATCAATTTATGGAAGCTATGTGTGGTGGTTCCTATGGTGGATATTTCAGCGAAACAAAACCCGACTGGACCGAAAAATTTTCAACATACAATCCCAAGTCGGATTGGCTGCAAGGTGCCTTTTCTACCGTCTTCACAAATACATATCCCAGCTACCGCACGCTCATGAAACTGAGTGATGTTGCCGTCCCGCAAGCCATCGCCAAAGTACTCCGTGTGGCTATCATGCAACGTACTACCGACATGTTCGGTCCCATCCCTTACAGCAAGATAGTGGTAGAGGGAGAAGCAGCAGCATTGAGCGCTCCTTACGACTCGCAAAGGGATGTCTACACACAGATGTTCAAGGAATTGGAAGAGGCCGATAAGACATTTGTGGAGAATAGCGCACTTGACCCCGCCGGTCTAAAAAAACTTGACGACGTATATTACGGAAGCGTGGAAAAATGGCGCAAATACCTTCATTCGCTGCAACTACGCATGGCTATACGTCTTTCCTACGTGCCGGAGATGAAAGACGAAGCCCGTCGGATTGCCGAAGCGGCAGTAGCGGCCGGCGTAATCACGGACAATGCCGACAACGCCCTATTCCACGTGGCCGATAACCGCTCCGCCCTCTGTTTCAACGGTTGGAATGACTACCGGGTGGGTGCCGACATCCTATGCTACATGAATGGTTATCAGGATCCTCGCCGCGAGAAATACTTCACCTTGGGAAAAGGCAAAGACAAAGACAACAAGCCCATAGAAGATTACTACGGTATGCGAATTGGTACCCAGCCCACAGGCGTGACTAAGGACGAAATCATCATTGCCTACTCCAACCGCCACATGAGCAACACTGATCCTTACATCTGGATGACGGCTACTGAAGTGGCATTTCTCCGTTCCGAAGGCGCACTGAGAGGATGGGTAATGGGCGGAAAACCCAAAGATTTATATGAGCAAGGCATCGCCCTCTCATTCACGCAACACGGAGTGTCGGGAGCCGAGGCCTACGCTTCCGACGCCAAATCTGTCCCCACAGCCTATGTCGACCCGCTAGGCCTATTCAACACCAGTGCACCGTCCACCATTACCATTGCATGGAATACAGACACACAGGCCGATCATTTCGAAGAGAACTTAGAGCGCATCATCACACAGAAGTGGATTGCCATCTTCCCGCTGGGCATCGAGGCATGGAGCGAACACCGCCGCACGGGTTATCCCAAAATGCTGCCTATTGTTCAGAACAAGAGCGAATTTACCGAACTGACTGACATCGGAATACGCCGTCTACAATATCCTGCCAGCGAATACAGCCTCAACGGAGGACACGTGGAAGAAGCCGTGCAGATGCTGGGAGGAGACAAAATAAACATTCGTCTCTGGTGGGATTGCAAGCCGAATAATCAATAAAAGTAAAACCTTGAAAAACAAAAAGATATGAAACACCGATATTTAAAATCCAATTTGATAGCCTGTCTCCTGACAGCCGCAATAGCCGGAGGATCCCTGTTGGCGTCTTGTGAAGACTGGACAGATCCGGAAGAGGTGGATTACGCGATTAAAGACCCAAGCGAACAGAATCCCGAACTTTGGGCACGCTACATAGAATCGCTGCGCGTCTACAAGCTCGAACGTCCGCACTACATTACCTACGCCAGTTTCAACAACGGCGTTGAACCTTCAAAGAATGAAGGCAACTACCTTCGCTCTCTGCCCGATTCGTTGGACTTTGTCACATTGGCAAATTCCGAGAATATCACCGCCGCCGACTGTGGGGACATCCCCGGACTACAAGAAAAAAGCATCCGCGTACTCTATCACGTAGATTACGCCAAGAAGATGGCGGAACTCCCTGACGACGCTGCTTTGGGTGCATGGTTGGACAAAGCAATAGTCACCGCCACAGAACTGAGCATGGATGGTTTCGCCTTCAGCGGATTACCCCTCTACGGTGGCACGGATGCCGAACAGGCAGCACGCAAGGCGTCTGCACGACTGATTGTTTCCAAATTATCCGCCACCGGTAAAGCGCTCGTATTTGAAGGAGACCCCACCTTTGTGGATGACTCCGACATGGAAAAACTGGATTACATAGTGCTCAATACCATTGACATAGAGAGAGCCGTGGCATTGAAACTGCTTGTAGCAAATACGCTGGAAATGCATGTAACGCTATCGAAAGCGCAACTGATACTCGCCACCAAGATGAACGGTAAGTTAGCAGACGAAAACGGAAAATGGTATAACGCCGTACTCGAAATGCCTAATCGTGTAGTTGGTCTGGGACCTTTGGGGGGAATGGCGATATACTCCATAGGAGAAGATTACTATCAACCTGAGAAGAATTACAATACTTGCCGAACGGCTATACAGACGATGAATCCGTCTATGTAAGACGTAAGTAAAATGTATAAATACTATAAAATCAATCTTATGAATAACTCATTCAAATACTTCGCCCTCCTCATGTTACTGGTAGCAATGACGGGATGTACCGCGGACGATATTACACAAGCCGGAGGTACGCTGCCGGACGAAACGCCCATGAGCAATATAGGAGGAATATTACGCAGTGAAAGAACCTTGTCGAATCTAATAGATATCGACTTGTACGAAGAAGATGCAGAAAGCACCGAATATATCAACTACACGTTGACTAAGCCCGCTACAAATGCCGTCACCCTAAAGGCGACTGCCAACGAAACACTAGCAGACGCTTACAACGAGAGAAACAACCTCGAATTGAAAACGCTCCCCACCGCTAACGTGCGCTTTGAAAGTAGCGGCACACTCACCATAGCCGCCGGAAAGCAAACATCCGCTCCTATTAAAGCAACAATTTCTACCGAAGGATTGGAAGTCGGAACGCTTTACCTATTAGCACTCACCGTAGAAAAAGCCGCTGTAGACGTAAAAGCGCAAGCAGAAAAACAAGCGCTATATTATAGAATATACATTGAGAAGAAAGCGACAACCATCGAGCCTAATGAAGGAGAACCAGAAGATATACCGGAGTTATTGCCCAACCTGACTTCTGTATTTTATGTGAATACGGAAACCTACCAACCATACATCGCCAACGCATTTGGCATCACGGCTATGCCCCCCAGACCTCAACCCAGAAAGTTGTATAGCATGGGGAATATTATAAATCTGAAAAGAGCAACAATAAACTATGACGCTTCCAGCCAGCGTGTCATGTTTGCTCTAGGAACCGACTTAAGCTATGTATTAGAACATAGCAATAAATATCTCCGTCCGATTCAAGTACACGATCGTAAAATATGCATTTGCATTGAAAATGGCGATCAAGGCATTGGCTTCTGCAACATGAACGCTACGCAAATAACCGACTTCGTCCGCCAAGTAAAAGCGGTGGTAGAGCGTTACAATCTTGATGGCATAAACCTATGGGACGAAGACAGCAAATATGACAAAGCCGGAATGCCGGAAATGAATACCACTTCATACCCCATGCTAATCAAGAAATTGAGAGAAGCCCTACCCGACAAGCTATTAACGCTGGTAGATAAAGGAAACGCAACGGAATATTTCTACGACGCTGACAAATGCGGAGGCATCAAAGTAGGCAGTTACATTGACTACGCATGGCACGGATACGTTTCACCAACGGAAATCCTGCAAGTCATCAATCCAAATGCCGAAGGTAGCACCCAGACTTATAGCAAATATGTACGTAAGCCCATTGCCGGATTGGACGAATCATGTTACGGAAGTGTAAATGTTCCTTGCTATAATGACAATGATAGAGAAATTAGAGATCCTTCTTCAGAGATTATAGCCAAATGGAAAACTACGGGAAATAAAAAGAGTAATATTCTAGTTTATGGAAATGACCTGATTGGTCAAGAGTATGCTGGTTATGAACTCGCGACTAAAAACATGATAAGCGGATATAGTGTTCCGTTTTTTATGGATGACGGCTATACATGGAATTTTGATAGCGACACTCAAAAGCCCGGAGCCATACGCTATACACTAGGTAAACTGTATGCGATAGCAGATAATGGTCCTGACATGAACCCTTTTAGAAAAGATTGGTAAATACTAAAAAACAAAATTTCAATTGCCATGAAAACAATAAAATCCCACCGAGGCATCCTAACCAACGCCTCCATAGTAAGCCTTGCCGCAGCCATGCTACTATCAATAGCCGCCTGCGACAACAAAGACTACAGCAACGCCACTCCTTTCGACAACGTCGTCTACCTCGACGCCGCCCAACAGAAGGACGTGACAAACTTCACCTTCAACCGTCTCATCGAAACCGGTCAGCAAACAATCGCCGCCCAACTCTCACAGCCAACGGGTAGCGACGTCAATGTCAGCATCAAAGTTGACCCTACCCTGGTGGGCACCTACAACGCCCGCTTGGAAACAGACTACACCCTGCTCGACTCCAAATACTACTCTCTCTCCACCGAGCAAACCGTCATCCCGCAAGGTAAAACCATCTCTGCACCCGTCAACATCGACTTCGCTGATCTCACCGAACTCACCATCGATGCCGGCTACCTGCTACCCGTCACCATCAGTCAGGCGACAGGAGGAATCGGTATCCTCGACGGCTCGAAAACCATCTGCTACATCATCCGACGTTCCAGTGCTATCACCACCGCCGTCAGCCTGAAGGATAACTACTTCGAAGTGCCCGGATTCGACAAAAACAGCCCCACCGCCGGAATTGTGAACGGTCTGAAACAACTCACTTACGAAGCCATCATTCGTGTGGACGACTTCAAATACGGTGCCGAAACGAAAAACATCTGTACTATCATGGGTATCGAGCAATACTGCCTGCTGCGCCTCGGTGATGCCGGATTCCCCTTGCAACAACTGCAATTCGCCGCCAATGAAAACAAAATACCCAACGCTGACAACAGCAAACTGCTGCTCCCCAATGAATGGTATCACGTAGCTGTAGTCTATGACACAGAAGCGCGCACCGCCTCGATCTACCTCGACGGACGTGAACAGAGCCGTGCCGAAGACTACGGAACAGGCAAAGCCATCGACCTCGGCCTGCAGGAACGCGGCAAACAGTTCATGTTCAAAATAGGTCACTCCTACGGCGAGCCCGACGACATGAGCCGCCAGCTCGATGGTGAGATCTGCGAAGTACGCATATGGAACACAGCCCGCACGCAACAGGAAATCTACAAGAATATGTACAACATAGAAGATCCCGAGAACACCCCGGGGCTCTGCGCCTACTGGAAGTTTAACGAAGGCGAAGGCGACATTGCCAAAGATTACTCCGGTCACGGAAACGATGCGAAAGCCTACAACAAAGCAGTACTATGGCCTGCAGGCATCGAAGTGACACAGAAAAATAAATAATAGTAGCAACTGAAGATTTTTTTTACCTTTAAACACTGCCACATTTTTGTTCTTATCTTAAATATTATACGGAAAAACAAAAATGTGGCAGTGTTAATAATCAACATCTTAAGCCATAAGAAACCCTCTATTTTCTATAAGTTTACAAAAATCATCTATAGTCTTTTCACTTTTTATCAGATAAAAACTGCACTTTTTATAGCACAACTTATCAGATAATAAAACAACAATAGAGTTACACTTGTACATCCTGAAAACGGAACGTCACTACTCAGTGGTATTCTATCTAGTCTTCAAACTGATGGGACAATTCACACAGGCCGAAGTGTGCACCGTCAAAGGCTTTGAAGCCGATCGACGACAAGGGCTATCTCCTGCCTTATACCGTTGACGGCAGACAGCTGGTGAAAGTCGGAGTCGCTTTCGATGCCGAAAAACATAATTTGAGAAAATGGCTGATTGTATGATGCAGATCGGGGTCAACCTTTTTTTTAATTTTCAAATATAAAGTCAAAGAGTAGCCATTATCTAAAAAAAATCGTAGCTTTGCAATAGTCTAAATAAAATGATATGGAACAACAAGACAAATATATACGCTTTGACTGGGCTGTAAAAAGACTTCTCCGTCAGAAAGCTAATTTTGGCGTACTGGAGGGGTTTCTGACCGTCCTCTTAGGAGAAGACGTGAAAATCATAGAGATATTGGAAAGTGAAAGCAACCAACAAACAATCGATGATAAATTCAACCGGGTAGACATTAAAGCCAAAAACAGTAAGGATGAAATTATCATTGTAGAGATCCAAAACACACGGGAGCTCTATTATCTGGAACGTATCTTGTATGGAGTGGCAAAAGCGATCACAGAACATATCTCTTTAGGTGAACGCTACTACGCAGTGAAAAAAATATACTCCATCAGTATTCTGTACTTTGACATCGGCAAGGGAGAAGATTATTTGTATCATGGACAAAACAACTTCATCGGAGTGCACACAGGAGATAGGCTGGAAGTGACTACCAAAGAAAAAGATGCTATCGTCCATAAGATTCCAGCAGAAATCTTTCCGGAATATTTTCTAATTCGTGTGAATGAATTCGATAAAGTGGCTGTCACCCCATTGGAAGAATGGATTGAGTACCTGAAAACCGGTTGTATTCGCCCCGACACAAAAGCTCCCGGTTTGGAAGAAGCACGCAGGAAACTTATTTATTACAATATGTCTAAAGAAGAACAGCATGCCTACGACGAGCACCTTAGTGCCATCATGATACAAAATGATGTATTAGATGGAGCAAAACTGGAAGGACGCATGGAGGGGCGCATGGAAGGACGTATGGAAGGACGTATGGAAGAACGGCTCGAAATTGCCAGCAATCTGAAATCACAGGGAGTAGACATAACAGCTATCCAAAAGGCTACCGGACTTTCATCGGAAGAAATTCAAAAGTTATAAATAACCAGATATTACACAATAATGCATATAATCTAGAGTCGCATAAGAAAATCATGCGACTCTTTTTTTATCCCCATTGAAGATATTACAATCCGATATTGATAATTCTTCAATCAGAAATAGAAATATCAAATAAAAAAAACGGTACACTGCTTTCAGTCTTTTGTTAACTCACAGCAGCGCAATCCTAACAAATCGTAATTATACTTCACCATTTATCGCTATAAGCACACCAAACAACAACAAACCATCATAGAACATTCACAACATCATCCACTTGTTACAACTTATCATTATTTTTACTTCGCAGGAATAAATCGTACTTCCTTTCTAACTATATATGAGAAAATATAAAATGGTACTCATCGAGATATTTATCGATAGTACCGAATATGCCACACGCTCTCCCCCACCTGTATTTTCATACAATATATAAAACATTCAATAAACAAGAAATAGATCTATTATTGTTACTTGGAGGAAATTCACCATTTCCGAAAGAATGATTCAAACTGTTAGAATTCAGACTCTCTATATAGACTTCACCTTCAACTATTCCCCCTCAAGATATAAATAATTACGAGTTTATATTTTGAGTCTATGAATGTACAACTATGAGATCATAGTTACAGTGAATATCCTCTTTTATCCCCAACAAAGGAAATTGGTGTATCTCATCTAAGTGGCGCTATTAAAAACAAATTCATATGAAATATTCAATAACAACGTCGCCCCTCGTTCCTGTCATCATGGCTATAACTCTTATTTATCAATTAAACTTTATCCCACTGTTCATTGTAGAAGGATTTTCTATTTATTGTATTTACTTCTATATCATTCTTATACAAAAAGAAAAAAATCTTTCAAAAGAATACACACATAAAAGTATATCCAAATACACTCCCATACAAATCATAGCCAATCATGAAGAAAAAAAAATAGACTCTTTATTCTGTAAAAAGTCTCATAAAAGAAAGTCTGTTAAACCCACTGTACTACTTGCTGATAGCAATATCGATTTCAGATCTTACCTGGAAACGCATTTATCTGATCATTTTATTGTAAAAAGCTTCGGAAACGGTCTGGAAGCCCTGACATACATAAAGGAAGAATATCCAGACATTGTGGTCTGTGACACCATGCTGCATGGTATGTACGGCAATGAGCTTTCATCAAGATTGAAAACTTCCTGTGAAACTTCAATCATTCCCATTATCCTCTACGGCTCATATCTGA
The DNA here is from genome assembly GCF_009193295.2 of Bacteroides luhongzhouii. Classification (NCBI taxonomy): domain Bacteria; kingdom Pseudomonadati; phylum Bacteroidota; class Bacteroidia; order Bacteroidales; family Bacteroidaceae; genus Bacteroides; species Bacteroides luhongzhouii. The sequence goes on from NZ_CP059973.1 coordinate 4,771,649, forward strand.
ATGGAAGACAACGCAATACCAGAGAAACTTCTTTGGCCGATGTTTTTATAAATACGCCTTTTCATATAGAAGACTTAAAAATAGAGATGAACGTCCTGATTAAAAACAGCCGTTTTCTCCGAAAATCATTCCTACAAAAAGTATTCGGAGAACAATTTCTTAAAATAGAAGAGGAGGATGATACTTTGAGTGAAAAAAATTACACCTTTATCAACCTTGTAAAGGATTTCATTCTAAAAAATATAGATCAGGAAAATTTGACAATAGATGAGGTCGCATCCGAATTGTGCATGAGCAGGACCACATTTTTCAATAAATGGAAATCGCTGACAGGAGAAGCACCTAAATATTTTATATACCGGATTCGTATGGAAAAAGCCCGTGAACTGTTGGAAAGTGGAAAATACTCTGTTTATGTAGTTCCGGAAATGATCGGATTGAAGAATCTGAAAAACTTCCGCAACAAATACAAAGAATATTTTGGAATAACGCCCAGTGAATCTATTACGAAAAAACAATAATATACAAAGCCTTCTATTTGCTTAAAGGTCCCATCCATCGGGACCTCTGCAACAGTGTTCTTGCAAAAAAATATTCTGTTTTTTATTTCCTTGTGCAGTATTTTACAATTACCGGCATTTACCCTATGTACGTACACCTTAATTTTGAAAATTAATAATCTAATTTTAAACAGTATGAAAACTTTAACTGAAATAAAAAAAGTTCGTTGTTTTAATCGCTTAGTTTTATTTGTAGCCGCGTTAGGCCTGATAACCACTTTTACAGCATGTAGTAATGATGATGATTCAGACATTCCCGTATATTCTCTTAAAGATGTGGATGGAAATTATTCCGGTACCATGTTGACAAAGTCTGATCCGCCCGTTAACCCACAGACTAATTCCCCCAAAGAAGAACAACCGGAAGGAGCCACCGTTACCGCTGAAGTAAAAGACAATCAGGTTATGATTAAAAAGCTGCCGGTAGACGATCTGATCAAAAGTATCGTTGGTGAAGAAGCTGCCGGAATTATCATTGAGAATCTGGGCGATATCAATTACAACATTCCTTATACCGCTGCCTTTAATGATGACAGTAAAGGATCCATTCTACTTCAACTAAAACCTGAACCTTTGGAAATAAAATATACTCTCCCGACTCAAGTACAGGAAGACGGAGAAGAGGCTCCTCAAATTACGATAAAAGTAACCATAGAAGCGGAAGAAAAGGGCCAATATACATATAAAGACCAAAAACTTACATTTGTAATCAAAGCAACCAAAGTGGAAGTAGAAGGACAGCCGTTTGAAAAATTCTCGGCTACTACATTCAGTTTCGACATGGTCAAGAAGTGACTAATCGTATAAACTTTCCCAAAGTATTTTCATTATGATGGGAATTATCTCCAAAAAGAGTATGCCGTCACATGATGCGCATACTCTTTTTTTATACCTTTGTGAAATAACCAACTATATGAAAATGACTACAACAGAAAACATCCGGAAAGAATTACAAGCATTAGCAGATGCCAAATATCAGGAATTTCACTCTTCCCTCCTCCCGGGAGCTAACAACATTCTCGGTGTACGTATCCCCCAACTGCGAATCATGGCCAAAGAAATTATAAAAAAAGAGGACTGGCGTACATTTGTTGAGTCAACCGATACGAACTATTATGAAGAAACAATGCTTCAGGGAATGATTATCGGACTGGCAAAAATGGAACTTGAAGAACGAATGAAATATGTAGCGATGTTCATTCCCCGTATAGATAATTGGGCTGTATGCGACATTTTCTGCAGCGAACTGAAAACTGCGGTAAAAAAAGGGAAAGAAAACGTATGGCAATTTATCCAACCTTATCTGAAATCCTCTAAAGAATTTGAAATACGCTTCGGGATTGTGATGCTTTTCCACTATGTGGATGACGAACATATTGATTCATTACTGGAATATGCCGATTTATTCAATCATGATGCTTATTATGCACGTATGGGTATGGCATGGATGCTGTCATTGTGTTTCATCAAATTTCCTCAAAAGACAATGGAATATCTGAAACATAGTACATTGGATAACTGGACTTACAACAAAGCACTGCAAAAAACAATCGAGTCTTTCCGGGTAGACAAGGATACCAAAGATATACTTCGGAATATGAAAAGACGATAAAACAAAACACGGTGAACATCCTGCCATTAGCATTCCGTTCACCGTGCTTCTTATTCTTTCAAGTTTATATTCCTCTTACTTTTCAGGAGTAACCAATTTTTTAATTGATTTTATATTCAGATACAGTGTGCATAGCCAGTCAATGCAAAGCATGACAAGGTCACAAATGCAACCAGTATTTTTTTCATTTCCGTGTTTTTTTATTTTATCTTTATAATCCGGAAGAATTAACTCCTCTTTATCTTTTTCCTTCTGCTTCTGCGCCTCTGTTGTTTCTGGCGGCTGTAACGCTGCCATCTTTTATAAATCATCCAGCCACTCATCAATGCAACAACGACAAAGATAAGAATAGTTATACCAACCCCCAAATTATCACCCTTAATACGCGACCAAATATCAAGAACTTCTTTTGTCTGATCGCCAAAGTCACGAATCATGGCACATCGTTCCACCACTTTGCGATCCGGGTATTGTATCTTATCAATTTGTATGCTGTCTGCACCCGGTCCGAAAAAGTAACTTAAATCGGCATAATAATGGAGGGTCGTATCTATTTTCTCTTCCAGTATGTCGGGCGTAGCTATGGAACTTACATATCCGCAGAAATCCATATTCCGCAAAGCAATGTCCGGACGGCACATAAAGTTGATAAAATAACTGGCTGCTTCCGGATTTCTGGCATATTTCGGAATCACCCAACCGTCATACCAGATATTGCTCCCTTCCTCGGGAACTTCATAATCCAAGTCCACTCCTACCGCATTTGCCTCTTCAATCGCCCAGATTGCGTCACCGCTCCAAGTCATATTCAGCCAAGCTTTATTCTTCGTCATCATCTCCTTACCGAAATCCGCTTCCCAACCGGCAATATTCGGTTTCAAGGCTTTCAGGTATTTTTCGGCCAGTTCCATCGCACGTGGAGAGTAGTCGTTCATCAGCTCTTCTACTGTCACCGTTCCGTCTTTCAACTCCTTCGCATGTGCATAGATGACGGCTGTTCCGTAAGCATCACGATAACTATCCTTCATCAGGATTTTTCCGGCGTACTTTTTATTCCAAAGACAATCCCAGGACAACGCTACCGAATCGGGTACATAGGCTCGGTTATACAGAATTCCAGCCGTTCCCCACATATAACAGACAGCATAGCGGCTCGCTTTCTCACCCGGTTGGCTCAATTTATTGATTTGTTCGCGGATAAACGGAGCTACATTATTTATGTAGTTAGGAGAATGTGCAAAATTCGTATCGATGGGCAGTAGCAAATGTTTCTTCAACATACGCTCGATGATATATTCCGAAGGACAGACCACATCAAAATCCTCATGCCCCTTTTCAATCTTCGTCAGCATGATCTCGTTGATGTCGAATGTCTGGTAAACGATACGTATATTCTCACCGGTCTGTTCTTTATAATATGCCTGGAAATCCTCGAGTACACCTTCGCCGATGTAGTCTGCCCAGTTGTAGATTTTAAGAACCCGCTCACGAGGTTCACCGGAGTTGTAGCATCCGGTCAAGGTCAGTAAGAGCAGGATTACGGGAATTATTCTTTTCATTTTATTTACGTAGTAGCACATTTGATGGTCTATTAATCTTTTTTCTTCGTTTTTCCTGCCCGGTAATTGATGGCAATCAACAACGCCAATACCACGACAAAAATGATAGCCGAAAGCGGACGAAGTTCCGGGGTCAGTCCTCCCTTACGGGCATCGGCGTAGATGTAAGTAGAGAGTGTCTCCAAACCTTGATTACCAATGGTAAAGACAGTTACGGCAAAATCGTCAATGGACAGGGTCAATGCAAGCATAAAACCACTAATCATTCCCGGACGAATCTCGGGAACAATGACTTTCCACAAAGCCTGCATGGGAGTCGCTCCCAAGTCAAGAGCAGCCTCATAAATATTCGGATTCATCTGCTTCAAACGAGGCAGAACGCTCAAAACAACATATGGCGTACAAAAGGTAATATGAGCAAGCACTACGGTTGTGTATCCTTGCGTGATTCCCAGAGACACAAACAAAAGAAACAGTGATATACCGGTGATAATATCACCATTCAGAATTGGAATACTGTTCACAAATCCAATCGCTTTGCGTGAACGGGCTTTCAGGTTGAATATACCGATAGCGGCAATGCTTCCCAATAATGTAGATGCGGTTGCAGCCAGCAGGGCGATAGTAATTGTATTAATCAGTGCATTCATCAACGAATGATGAGCACCGGTAGTGAATAGCGAAGAATAAAGTTTGGTAGAGAACCCTGTCCAGTTACCCAATACTTTCGCCTCGGTAAATGAATAGATCACAATGATTACAATGGGAGAATAAAGCATGAGCAGCAATATCCATAAATAGGTCTGTGCAAATATCTTCTTTACCATAGCCCGCCTCCTTCGTTTGAATTTTCCTTATCATCGGTACTGAACAGAGAAGTAGCAGCAATCAGCAGCAACATAATAAGCGAAAGTGCCGCTCCATAGTTCCACATGCTGTTATTGATATTTTCCTGAATCGTCGTACCAAAGAGTTTGATGTTATTCATCGTCAGCAACTCGGCAATGGCAAATGTTGATATAGTCGGCATGAACACCATCATAATCCCGCTCATCACACCCGGCATGGAAAGCGGAAGAACTGCTTTCAGAAAGACTTGCACCGGATTGGCTCCCAAGTCTTGTGCAGCTTCAATATAACTATGATCCATCTTCTGCAACGTGTTGTAGATGGGATAGATCATAAAGGGAATAAAATTGTATACCATACCGAATATCAATGCTCCCTCTCCCAACGGTACACTGAAAAAGTCGAACAAGGCAACAGTGGCAAGGGTACGCACAAGAATATTTACCCACATCGGCAGGATAAACAGTACGACCATCGTCTTGGAACGGTTCAGTTTACTGTTACTCAATATCCATGCGGCAGGATAACCCAGTAAAATACAAACAAGGGTGGTAATGATAGCAATACCGATAGAATATACAAAGGTATTGATTGCTTCGGGATGTTCGAAGAACTTCTGAAAATTGGCGAGTGTCAAATGACCGCTATCATCGGTAAAGGCGTATACGACAATTAAGAACAACGGTATGATCACAAAGATCGCCGAAAAAATAATGTAAGGGAGAGTCCAACTCTTACGTGATGACAAAAAGACTATAAACTTCTTATTCACTTCCTTTCCTGTTAATCGGTTATTTTAATTATACGAATAGCATCTGGAGGAATGGTGATACCTACACGGTCTCCGTCATCCCATACATCGTTCGTATCTACAAATACATTCTCGTCCCAGTCTGACAATACAGTCAGATGATAATGGTCACCCTTGTAAAGGATGAATTTCACCTCACCTGTCAGCGTCCCGTCTTCTTCATTATCCTGAAGAATCACTTTTTCAAAGTCTACTTCCACTTTGACATTCGTATCGGCAGCTATATCTTCCACCGGAGTACATTCAAAGTTACAACCCAGAAATTCCACATGAGTGGCATCCCGCAATTTTCCTTCAAATGTATTGCAGATACGCTCTTTCTTCATGATATGAATATCAAACGGCTTCACCAGCAGTCCGACTTCCGCTCCTACTTCAAAATGATGGTAATCCTGTACCAGGAATTCATATCCGCCACACATCACCGTCATTTCATAATGCACACCTTTGAAAATAGAAGTTTCTACCACGCCTACCAACTGCGCCATATCCGAAACAGGGAAAATATAAAGATCTTCCGGACGGATGACTACGTCTACCGGAACATTTTCACCAAATCCTTCATCCACACATTCAAACTCCGTACCGCAAAAGCGTACCAGCTTATCATGAATCATGGTACCATTGAGAATATTACTTTCTCCGATAAAGTCGGCGACAAAAGCGTTGATGGGTTCATTGTATATATCAATCGGTGTACCGATCTGCTGAATCTTTCCTTCACTCATCACGACAATCGTATCACTCAACGTAAGTGCCTCTTCTTGATCATGAGTGACATAAACAAATGTTATACCCAAAGATTTATGCATTTCTTTGAGCTCCATTTGCATATCCTTACGCATTTTCAGGTCGAGCGCTGCCAACGGCTCATCCAATAGCAACACCTCCGGCTCATTCACAATGGCACGGGCAATGGCTACACGTTGTTGCTGACCGCCGGACAGAGAATCCACATCACGATATTCATAATCTGTCATCCCTACCATTTTCAAAGCAGCCTTCACCTTCTTTTCAATGGTCTGTTTCGGCGTCTTTTTCAACTTCAAGCCGAAAGCAATGTTATCATATACATTCAAGTGCGGGAATAAAGCGTATTTCTGGAATACCGTATTCACCGGACGCTTGTGGGGAGGGGTTTGTGTTATTTCCATCCCCGAAATTCGGATCTCGCCTTCCGAAGCTGTCTGAAAACCGGCAATGAGACGCAACAACGTGGTTTTACCGCAACCGGAAGGACCAAGTATAGTGACAAACTCGCCCTTTTTCACGTTCAGAGTCACATCATCCAATGCTGTTTTATCGCCAAAATACTTCGATACATGGCTCACCTCAATAATGGATTTATCTTCTTGCATATTCATACTAAAGTTTGGGCTGCAAAGGTACACATTTCTGCGGTTTCCACCTACGTGTTAATCTAATATAACAGTGTTTTTCGATGCCCAACAGAAAAAAAATCTATCTTTGCATAAATATTTATTCACTAATTTTACAAAAGCATGAAAAAGTTAACTTATTTAGTTATTGCAACGGCAGCGTTAGGCATGGTAGCTTGTACGGGCGGAAACAAAGCCGGATACGTTGTCACAGGTACGGTAGAAGGTGCAAGCGATGGTGACACCGTTTATCTTCAGGAAGCTACTGGTAGAAATCTGACCAAACTAGATACAGCTGTTATCACCAAAGGTACTTTTACCTTTGAAGGTACACAAGATTCTGTGGTTAGCCGCTATGTCACTTGCGAAGTGAACGGAGAACCATTGATGATTGATTTCTTCCTCGAAAACGGAAAAATCAACGTTGCCCTGACCAAGGATAACGATGCTGTGACCGGTACTCCGAACAATGATGCGTACCAGGAAATCAGAGCTCAAATCAATGACATCAGCAAGAAAATGAATGCTGTTTATGAGGCAATGGGCGATACTTCTTTAAGTGATGAGCAGAAAGAAGCCAAACAAAAAGAGGGTGCCCAGCTGGAAGAACAGTATGACAAAGCAATCAAAGAAGGTGTTAAGAAGAACATCACCAATCCGGTTGGAGTATTCTTGTTTAAACAAACGTTCTACAATAACTCTACTGACGAAAATGAAGCTTTGTTGCAACAAATTCCTGCTAATTTCCAGAATGACGAAACAATCGTAAGGATCAAAGAGATGACTGACAAGCAGAAAAAGACTGCCGTAGGTACTCAATTTGTAGATTTCGAAATGCAGACTCCGGAAGGAAAGACTGTGAAGCTGTCTGACTATGTGGGAAAAGGCAAAGTGGTATTGGTTGATTTCTGGGCTAGCTGGTGTGGTCCTTGCCGTCGCGAAATGCCTAATCTGGTAGAAACTTACGCTAAGTACAAAGGTAAGAACTTCGAAATCGTAGGCGTATCTCTCGACCAGGATGAAGCTGCATGGAAAGAAGCAATCAAGAAGATGAACATGACTTGGCCGCAAATGTCCGACCTGAAATTCTGGCAAAGTGAAGGTGCACAGCTTTATGCTGTAAACAGTATTCCTCACACTGTATTGATTGATGGCAATGGCAAAATTATCGCTCGCGGTTTGCATGGAGAAGAACTTCAGGCAAAAATTGCAGAAGCTATAAAGTAAGCCCAAAGGTTAAAGAGAAGGTAATTTCATCCTGTACATCATGAAATAGCCCCTGCAATTCGATCGATTGTAGGGGCTATTTTTATTATACAGAGAAGTAAGGAAGTAACACTTCCCTACTCCACCATTTCAAGCTATTAGATAAACCAACGTACGTAGCAGAAATCTTGACGGTGTGGAAGTTCCGGATTCTTCGGGAACATACGGTAAGACACCTTGAAGCTACCTGCATTTGACAAGCTGTGTTTAACTTGGAATGTATACAAGTTACCTTCTTTCTTGATTACACTAAACGGTTCTACAGAGTAAATATGTTGTTTTCCGTCTGCAGTTGCGTAAGTAGTAACCAATTCAAGTCCCACTGCATCATTCAAGCCTTTTTCATCGATCACGTAAGTAATAGTATATTCTTTTCCGCTTTCGATATCACCGTTCTTCAAGTCTTCTACCTTGTCGCAAGATACGATTTCAATAGCATCCCATTTAGCGACCACATCTTCTTTCCAAGCTGCAATTTCTTTTGCTTTCGCATTATCATTAGCAGCCAAAGTTTGGAAACGTTTCGCCAGTTTGCAATAGAATTTGCTATAGTAATCATCCAACTGACGCTTCATTGTATAATGAGGAGCGATCTGTGCGATAGAATTCTTCACCACTTTGATCCAGCCTTCAGAATATCCTTTCTTATTACGTGCGTAATACAACGGCAAGATTTCAGTTTCAAGAATACTGTAAATAGTAGCAGCATCCAATTGATCCTGATGTTCCTGATTCTGATAAGTACGTTTTTCTGTCAACGCCCAACCTGCACCCTCACGGTAACCTTCCAGCCACCATCCGTCTAATACAGAGAAGTTAACAACACCGTTCATCAAAGCTTTTTCACCCGATGTACCGGATGCTTCCAACGGACGAGTCGGAGTATTCAACCAGATATCAACGCCGGAAACCAGACGACGAGCCAATTGCATATCGTAATTTTCGAGGAAGATTATCTTACCCAGGAATTCCGGACGGCGAGAGATCTCGATAATACGCTTAATCAAACCCTGACCTGCACCATCGTGCGGATGAGCTTTACCTGTAAACAGGAATTGTACCGGATAATCAGGATTATTCACAATCTTAGAAAGACGCTCCAAGTCGGTGAACAACAGGTGTGCACGTTTGTAAGTAGCAAAACGACGACCGAAACCAATCAGCAATGCATTCGGATTGATCTTATCCATCAATGAAACAATACGGGAAGGATCTCCCTGGTTCTTCAACCATGTATCGCGGAATGACTTACGGATATAGTCAACCAACTTATTCTTCATAGTTATGCGAGTCTTCCAAATCTCTTCATCGGGCACATTGTAGATAGCTTCCCAAATCTTAGGATTAGATTGATCGAACCAGAAGTTTTCGTTGAAATATTTAAAGTACAGTTCTTTCCATTCAGTTGCACTCCAAGTCGGGAAGTGAACACCATTCGTTACGTATCCTACGTGGCTTTCTTCCGGGAAATAACCTTTCCAAATAGAAGAGAACATTTCTTGAGAAACTTTTCCGTGCAGCCAGCTCACACCGTTCACTTCCTGTGAAGTGTTACAAGCAAAAACAGACATACAGAAACGTTCGCCCTTATCACCCGGATTGTTACGTCCAAGATCCATCAAGTCATCCCATGAAATACCCATTTTGGAAGGATAACCACCCATATATTTGCCGAACAGACCTTCATCAAAATAGTCGTGGCCTGCAGGAACCGGAGTATGAACAGTGTAAAGAGAAGAAGCACGAACCAACTCGATAGCTTGATCGAAAGTCAATCCTGTAGCTACATAGTCGCAGATACGCTGAACATTGATTAATGCAGCATGTCCTTCATTACAGTGATAAACATCTTTCTTGATGCCCAGTGCTTTCAAAGTCAGGATACCACCGATACCCAACAAGATTTCTTGTTTCAAACGGTTTTCCCAGTCGCCGCCATAAAGCTGGTGAGTGATAGGACGGTCGAATTCACTGTTCATTTCATTATCCGTATCAAGCAGATACAAAGAAATACGTCCAACGTTTACACGCCATACGTTTGCATGAACAAAATAATCAAGATAAGGAACGTCAACTATCAACGGCTGACCATTGGCATCCATTACACGTTCAATAGGAAGTTGACCGAAGTTTTGTGCTTCGTAGTTGGCAATCTGCTGTCCATCCATAGACAACGTTTGAGTAAAGTAGCCGTAACGATACAAGAAACCTACCGCACACAAATCAACATTGCTGTCAGAAGCCTCTTTCAGATAGTCACCAGCCAATACACCCAGACCACCGGAATATATTTTCAGGACGCTGCTCAAGCCATATTCCATACTGAAATAAGCGATAGATGGGCGTTGCTCATCCGGCTTCACATCCATGTAATCTCTGAATTTCGTATAAACTTCATTCATTCTTCTTAGAATCACTTTGTCCTTTGCCAGCGCTTCCAGCTTTTCATAGCTCATACGTTCCAACAACAGTACTGGATTCTGTCCACATTCTTTCCAAAGTTCCGGATCTAGATCTCTAAACAGTTCAGTCGCTTCAAAATTCCATGCCCACCAAATGTTGCGTGCGATTTCAGACAACTTCTCCAACTCTTCCGGTATACGTGATTTTACAGTAACCTCTTTCCAGTTGGGAGTATTCACATTACTAACTTTGATTTTCATAATGTTTACGTTTACTTATTGATAAATAATTCTTTCTTAACTCAACTGACGCTTCATAGCATTGCGCAAGGCAATGTCATAAGCCTCATAGTAATATTGTATAAAATGCTTCCATAAAGCCTGTTCTGCCACTTCGGCAGCACGCTTACGGATTTCCTTCACTTCTTTCTCTGTCTTATCCGCAAATAACGTGATCGTATCTTTGATACCATCCGCCACTTCCGAATAATTATAGTCCGAACGATGCAGCACCTCTACCCCATCATTAATGCCATGCTGGTTCTTCAGGCTGTTTACCCAAAGTCCGAATCCTGCCAGATCAGTAGTGATTGTCGGCACATGGAATGCTACACTTTCCAGCGGAGTATATCCCCACGGTTCGTAATAAGAAGCATAGACACTCAAATCCTGTCCCAACAATATATCATAATATTCTTTATTCATGATGCCATCACGACCATCCAGATAACAAGGTACAAAAATCACTTTAACCTTATCTTCCGAACGATTGCCCATTCCCAGATATTTCAACATGTCCAACACCTGGTCATGAGTCATATTATGCAGCCAATGAGTGATAAACGGAACTTCGAGCGGAGTATCAAACTTCTCCTTGCTCTTCAAACGTCCCTGCAAATCCTCACGGGGTTCTCCTACCCAACCGGGTACATTGATGAATGCCAAAACATTCTTATGCAGGTTCTTATCCCTGTTCAAGCGGTTTAATGATTCCAAAAAGACATCAATACCTTTATTCTTAAACTCATATCTTCCACTGGTTCCGACAATTAACGTATCATCACCCAGATTTGTTCCCAATAATTTATTCGCTACATTGAGCATCAAAGCACGCGCACGTTTACGTTTTCCAGTAAATGTGCTTCCTTTCGGTACGAAATCATCTTCAAAACCGTTCATCAGAACAACATCTGCCGGTTTATCCAGTAATTCCTTACACTCATTATTGGTTATTTCGCTCACCGTCGTAAAACAGTCTACGTAATGTGCAGTCTGTTTTTCAATCGAGTGTTTCGATTGCATATTCAGTTCCTGCGCCATCTGATCGCCATTATAAGCAAACAAATAGTCGTACAACGGTTTATGATTACCGGCAATAGAACGACCGATAGAAGTAGCATGGGTCGTAAAAATAGTAGCCACCTCCGGCACAGCTTCCTGTACATAAAGTGCTCCCATTCCAGTCATCCATTCATGTGCCTGATATACCACCTTATCTGTTTCTGTCAGGTTGTAGCGATAGAAACTCTCTACCACTCTTCCCGCAGCGTATGAAAACATAGAAGCTTCGTCGTAATCGCCATAAGCGTGCAACGAATCTACTTGATAACGATTCCACATTTCTGTGTATATATCGTCTTTCTTTTCAAAAAAAGGTTGGAAATCAACAAGAATGACTATGGGTTCACCGGGGATATTCCATCGTCCTATACGGACAGAAAGTTCGTCTTTCTCAAATGCATGCTTTTTCCAAGCAGCACATAGGTTATCCGACTCGATGAATAGAGGATTTTCTTTTCCTTGCCATACATCAGGACCTATGAAGAAAATTCTGTCGCGGAACTTTTCCTGCAATGTATTTGCCCGTGTCGACAAGACGGTATATATCCCTCCCACTTTATTACATACTTCCCAGCTGGACTCGAAGATATAATCGGGGGTTAATAAATCTTTTACCATATAATATATTAAAACTCTTTTTAGTATGCGAGTGCAAAAGTACACATTATTCTTTGAAAAATAATACTTTATGCGAAAAATATGAGTTAAGAAGAGGAAAGAAACGTTGCCCTATAATGAAAAAAGAATATCCCCTTGTACATGCAAAGCTGCATGTACAAGGGGATTGAAACTCCTTTATAAGAAATATTCTTGCTAAAAATTATGCTACGAGTGCACTACCGATCAAGAAGGTTGCAGCCAAAGCAACGATTGCATAAAGCTCGGGGAATACAGCAAGAATCAACGTATTACTAAATACATTGTGTCCCTGTCCGATAGCTGCGATACCATTTGCACAAACTTGTCCCTGACGGATAGCGGAGAATAAGGCAACCAATCCTAAAGCAATACCCGCACCAAGAACTGCTGATGCCTGAATAGCTGTAATTTCAGGAGTCAAAATACCGAAGATAGTCTGAAACATGAAATAACCGGCAAAACCATAAAGACCCTGTGTACCCGGAAGGGCTGTCAATACCAGGAAGTTACCGAATGCACTATCATTCTTCTTCAATGCTCCGATGGCAGCATTACCTGCAATAGTTACTCCGTAAGCACTACCGATGCCAGACAAACCAACCATAATCGCGATGCCAATGTAGGCGATAAACAAATTCATTTCCATAATCTTATTCTATTTTTTATTGTTTAATTCTTAAAATATTAATTCTCTATTTCTAATTTTTAATCTTCAGTTTTTTAATTTCTGAACGGTTTGTACTCTTTACCGCCTCCTTCATATCCGGAGTTCTTGAAGAACTCAACGAACGTCAGACGCATCGGGTGAACCATTGCACCCAGCACATTCATGAAAATATTGATTGCATGACCAATCACGAAAATCAGCACCATTACAATCGGGCCTGCTATTACATTATCCGGACTCATACCCACTGCCAGACTGTTGAACACTCCCGCCAGAATACCTCCGGAAAGTCCGAGGGCAAACAAACGAACGTAGGACAAAACATCTCCTAGCAAACCGGTAACCATGTTGTATGAATCCCATAATCCCAGTCCGATATTCAGGAATATGTTCTTTCCCGGACTGTTATAAAGGAAGATCATAGCAGCCGAAACACCCAGGATTATCAAGTGCACCGTGCTTCCCATCGGCATTATGTCCGGTAACAAAGCTGAAACTGCCATTGAAACCAGCAGGATGATCCATCCGATAGTTGCCACTGCATATTTGAAACCAAACTGAATCGTCTGATTCACAGCCTTCAGCACCATACCGAATAGAATCTGGATAGCTCCCAATATCAACGATAATTGGAACATATCATTATTATCCATCATGACAGCATGTTTCAGGCGTTGAATAATCGGCCAATCCAAATTGTAGATGTTCGCTCCGAAGAACGTACCAGTCAGCAAACCGCAGAAGAACGTTGATACCGCCAATACCTGTATCAATGAGATGATTGACTTCATTGACGGAGTTACTTTCTTCGCCATCAACCGATAGGCCGTAGCTCCCAGGAACAGGAACAAACCATATCCGGAATCTCCCAGACAAAGTCCGAAAAAGACCATAAAGAATGGGGCAAAGAACGGCGTCAAGTCCAACTCATTATACTTCGGAAGCATATACAGCTTACAGATCGGTTCAAACCAAGCAAAGAATCCTTTATTATTCAATCGAATAGGAACATTATCGCCCGGCATCGGATCGGTAATCTCATAATATACATGTGCGTCATTCAGATAAGCCTCTATCTCCACTTGACTGAATGCAGGCGCCCATCCTTCAATCAACATCAGTTTGTCACCGGCAGTCTGCTCGGAACTTAACACAACTTTAGAGAATTCAATCTGGCTTTGCAACTCTTTCAGAGCAACCTTCAATGAAGGAATATCCGTTTCGGAAAGCGCAACCAGTTTCTTTTCATTCTCTTCAACGGCCTGTTCTGTTGTATTGTAAAGCGTTTCAAGATGTGCCAAAGAGTATGCAGGTAATTTGGCCTGCTCTACATCCAAGTCCACTTCCTCTCCACCTTTCGTTACAGTCACGAAAAATACTTTAGAAGAAATGCGGTTCACAATCATTGCATTGTATTCCGTTTCCCACTCTTCTTTGTAATTTCCTTCCGAACAGCTATAGAAACCGATTACATAACCGGCATCTTTCAGCTTCTGAACATCTGCCGGTTCAAAGTTACCCCAAGCTTCCAGAGCTTCTTTTTCTTTGGCATAGCTTTGCAACTGCTGTGACAGCTTTCCATGCTCTGTTTGTAAAGCATCCACTTCGTCCAGCACTTGCATTCCACGGGCAGCCGTTCCTCCTTCCGTAGCAATCACGGCATTCTTTTCATGCTTCTGATTCTGAAGCAACTTCAAAGTAGCCGCCAAGCGGTTGGAAAGACGAATGTTCTCTTGCAGTTCTGTATTATCGGCAGCCCCCTGTTGTTTCTCCACAACATGGACTACACCAAGTTCCCGCAGGCTGTTCAAGAATTCTTCATACTCTTTGTGATACACCAGGAAAGTGAGTTTCTTCATTTTTGTAATCATGCCTCTACCTCCTTCCTTTTTTCTTGATGGGACTTCATGATCTTTTGCGAAGATTTCGACAGGTTTTCTTCATCTTCCATAAATCGCTTGATCTTTCGCAATGCATCCTGATAGCCCGGTATCTGCACCTTCTCAAAAAGGTTCACCTTTTGAGTGGTCTTTTTCCTTGCATGTTCTAACAAGTTCAGCTTGGCAAGCATAAATTCACGTTCAATTGCCGTATGAGCCAGCTCTTCCAACAGGTGGATACCGTCGGCATACCACTTGGGAGCATTAAACATACTGTACGGACGTATCTCGAATTCTACATTCTCGAGCAACGGTACGCGCACACCCGCAATCTTTTTCACGCCAAGATGAACATCATTCACCTTTATTAATGAAGCGTCAAACTCATTCCAAAGGGCGAACATGGCTTCATAGGCTTGAATTTGTTGTTCGAGCCTATCCTCCAGATCGGCAGCTTCCGTTTTACAGCGTTTCACTTCCATGCGGAGGGCACTTTCCTTATTCTTAATGATAGGAAGCGTACGCACCCGCACTTTCAGTTGCTTTTCGAGCTGCTGAAGAGAGGTTTTGTTATATTGAAACTTTATAGCCATCTCGTTGATTTACTAATTTAACGATTTACAATCAGACGATTGAAATTACTTCTTATAAACATAGATAATCCACAAACTTCAACCGTAAACGGCAAATCGCCTAATTGTCTAATTATTTTGTTTTGGCCAGTATTGATCCACCAAGTCTTTCTTGATATTCACTTCTTCCGGACGGAAATATTTACCGAACAAGCCCCAGGCAACGTCCAGCATTTCAGTTGTATCAAGGTTAACATCAATAGCCAATAACTGATTGGAATAGTCCTTCGCAAAAGCCAACGTACGTTCGTCGTAGTTTGTCAGGTCGAAACCATTTTCCATCTTCGTCTTAGCGTTAGCAGCATCGGCATAAAGACGTACGGCAGCATTCATCACCTGCGGATGGTCCTTACGCGTCTTCTTACCGGTAACCAGCTGTTTCAAACGAGACAATGAACGGAACGGGTCAACAATAACCTTACCAATATCACTATCACGGCGCAGGAACAACTGACCTTCTGTGATGTAACCCGTATTATCAGGCACAGCATGAGTAATATCTCCACCGGACAAAGTAGTCACCGCAATAATTGTGATTGAACCGCCGGAAGGGAATTGCACCGCTTTTTCGTAAATCTTTGCCAAGTCCGAGTAAAGTGATCCCGGCATAGAGTCTTTAGACGGAATCTGGTCCATACGGTTGGATACGATTGCCAACGCATCGGCGTAGCTCGTCATATCTGTCAACAGTACCAACACTTTCTCATTATTATTTACAGCAAAATATTCAGCTGCAGTCAGTGCCATATCCGGAATCAGCAAACGTTCTACTGGCGGGTTTTCGGTCGTATTCATGAAACTCACGATACGGTCGAGCGCACCGGCGTTAGAGAACACATTCTTAAAGTACAAGTAGTCGTCATTCGTCATACCCATACCGCCGAGGATAATCTTATCCGTTTCAGCACGTAAGGCCACGTTTGCCATTACCTGGTTGAACGGTTGGTCCGGATCGGCAAAGAACGGAATCTTCTGACCGGATACCAGTGTATTGTTCAAATCGATACCGGCAATGCCTGTTGCAATCAGTTCCGACGGTTGTTTACGTCGAACCGGATTCACAGACGGACCACCAATTTCTACTTCTTGTCCTTCAATGTCCGGACCTCCATCAATCGGGTCACCGAAAGCATTGAAGAAACGTCCGGCCAGCTGCTCACTCACTTTCAATGTAGGCGATTTGCCGAGAAATACTACTTCGGCATTAGTCGGAATACCTTCCGTACCTTCAAATACCTGCAAAGTGACATCGTCACCGGCAATCTTAACCACCTGCGCCAGCTTACCGTCCACGGTGGCAAGCTCATCATACCCTACCCCTGTCGCTTTCAACGAACAAGTAGCTTTGGTAATCTGAGTAATCTTGGTATATATCTTTTGAAAAGCTTTTGTTGCCATCTTACTTATTTACGATTTAACAATTTACGATTTACGATTGAAGTTTCCTCTCTTCAATCAATTCCTTCAGTTGTTTCTGGAATCCTTCATACTGTTCTGATTTGAACTTCGAGTAGTTCATCTGCTTACAGATATTAATCATCTTCTTGAAGTAGTCCATTACTTCGTTGAAGTTATCAAATTCAAATTCCGTATGACAGATGTCGATTATCATATTCAGAATGTCTTCCTGACGTTCCATCGGAGTTACCGCGTCAATTTCATCGAAAGCATCCTGTTGCAGGATTACAAAGTCAATCAATTCAGATTTCCAGAAGATCACGTGATATTCTACCGGCACACCATCGTCACCAAGAATATTGATCTGTTCGGCAATTTCCTTACCACGTTGTAAACGGGTCTTAAGTTCATTGACTTTTCCGATCCATTCATCGTTGATATGATCTTTGATATACTCTTCAAATTCCGGGTATTCGATATATTTTGAATAAGAATCAATCGGATTCACTGCCGGATAACGTTTTTTATCAGCACGGTCCTGTTCCAAAGCATAGAAACAACGGGCTACCTTCTTCGTATTTTCAGTCACCGGCTCTTTCAAGTTACCACCGGCAGGAGATACCGTACCGATAAATGTAATAGAACCCGTTTCGTCATTGTTCAGTTTTACATATCCCGCACGACCGTAGAAGTTAGAGATAATAGCCGAAATATCCATCGGGAAAGCATCTGGACCAGGCAACTCTTCCATACGGTTGGACATCTCACGCAAAGCCTGTGCCCAGCGGGAAGTAGAGTCAGCCATCAACAAGACTTTCAATCCCATTGAACGGTAATATTCTGCCAATGTCATCGCTGTATATACAGATGCTTCACGGGCAGCTACCGGCATGTTAGAAGTATTGGCAATAATAATAGTACGCTCCATCAACTTACGTCCTGTGTGCGGGTCTACCAGTTCGGGAAACTCGGTAAAGATTTCCACAACTTCATTAGCACGTTCACCACAAGCTGCAATGATAACGATATCCGCTTCCGCCTGCTTAGAGATAGCATGCTGAAGCACCGTTTTACCTGTACCGAACGGACCGGGGATAAATCCCGTACCACCTTCCACAATCGGATTCAGCGTATCAATCACACGTACACCAGTCTCCAACAATTTGAAAGGACGCGGTTTTTCCTTATAATTCGTCATCGCACGTTTTACGGGCCATCTCTGAATCATAGTTACAGGAATATCATTACCTTCTTCGTCTGTCAGAATTGCGATGGTGTCTTCTATCTTATAATCACCTTCCGGCATGATTGTTTTTACGGTAGCCGTTCCCTTCATAGTGAACGGGGCCATTATTTTCAACGGCTGAAAGTTCTCATCCACCTGTCCCAACCATGCAGAAGCCTGCACTTTGTCACCTACATTCACCAATGGTACGAAATGCCATATACGCTCTTTATCCAGCGGATACGTATATTGTCCTCTCTTCAGGAAAACTCCGTCCATCTTGTCGAGGTCATTTTGCAGACCATCATAGTTTTTCGATAACATGCCCGGACCTAATGTCACCTCAAGCATGTGTCCTGTAAATTCGGCTTCGGCGCCCACTTTCAGTCCACGGGTACTTTCGAACACCTGGACATATACATGTGAACCTACAACCTTAATCACCTCCGCCATCAACTTATCGCCACCGGTCGAGATATAACAAATCTCATTTTGAGCTACCGGTCCGTCAACGACGAGGGTCACCATGTTGGCAATAACGCCACTAACAGTTCCTTTTGTTGCCATATATTTCTTTAATTTTATTATCTGAATTCTGCAGGAATCTGCACTTCGTTCTTCAGCGACTCAATAATGTTTCTGAACAACTGATTACCTCTTTCCTTATCCAGTGAAATCCACCTTTCAATCATTTCCAGCTTCAGCAGGAAAGCGAAAATACGCTCAATAGTGAAATAGTCGAAGAAAATAGCATCCTCCATCCAGTTCCACCGCAGGGCATCCAACTTCTTCTCACGCTCCACCAATTCTGTAATCTCACTGATTTTCACTAACGATTCAAAAACATCCACTTCACCGGAGAGTCCGAAATCGCGGGCACTCGATGTACGCAATGCTTCACATACTTCCGTATTTCCCACAACATTAGAAGCAATATCCCATTTGAATTTACGGCTGGTAAATGCAACTAGAATGTTATTGATGTTCAGATTGAATTCAAACCAGGCAGAAACAAACTTATTCCCACACTGCATAGCATACTCATAATACAAAGCAGCCAGATGATCTTCGTGCAAAGTCGTACTTTCAGCCGGAGTATTCAAATAATCAGTTATAAAAGTGGAAAGATAGACCGGAAATTCTTTAGGACTGATTTCTCCGCCTTCTCTCAGAATAGAAATATATTCTGTGAGCTCTTCAGCAGAGTAGTTTCCCCGTTTGTCGATTTCCGCTTCTTTATCTTTGAGAAGTTTCAGCACATTTGCATTATCAAACTTCAGATAAAACAAGTCGATCAACTTCCGGTCTGAAGCAGACAATCCATTGTAGATTTCAGTTTTAAAATCGGCTACTGTATAGCTCAGCTTGCTGTCTTCCAGCGAAAGTTCCGGCAAACCTGCTACCAAGTAATAGTACTTACTACTCATAGTCGCTTCTTTTAAAATAGCATTTCTACTAATTGAGGACGCAAGAACGCTTTGAAGTAATTCATGAATTCTTCTTCTCCGAAGTTCACCTTATACGAACCGTCCGCCGGAGAAACGGTAAACAGAGTTTTGATACCATTTACTTGCTGGATAGTCACTCCCTTGTCTAACAAAGCTTTTGCATGAGCTGCAAAATACTTTTTCAGTGATTCCGCATCGGCTGTTGAGATGACGATAGGTTCATCTATGCTCCATTTGGATGCCAATGCTACGATAAACGCGTTCAGGTAATCTTTATCCTGAGCGAAATCTTTCACAGAAGCGGTTATCAACTTGTCAGTTACCATTGTAGCGACTTCAGATTTGAGCGCATTCACAGCCTGACCGGCAAATAGTTTTAACTCTGATTTTGTATTCTCTGCTAACTCATCAGCAGATTTACGAGAGGAGTTAACAATTGATTCTGCCTCTTTTCGGGCATCCTCAATGATTTTCTTAGCTTCTTCCTGAGCATTCGCGATAAGTCTCTGCGCTTCCTCGTTTCCTTTTTCCACGCCTTCACGATAAATCTTATCGGTCAACTCTTGAATTTTGTTTTCCATATTAACAGGAGAATTTAGTATTATTACTATATTAACTTTACTGTGTGTCCTTTACCAGATTCTCGCCAAATTTACAAAAATCAATTTGATAAAAAAGAGAAAGAAGAAAAGAAAAAGATTTGTTTGCAAAAAAATCACAGTCCTACACCTATTTTGCTCCGCTTTTGCCCCTTTTCTATTACTAAATGACACATTTACCGGATCATTCAAGCCGGTAAACAAATATAAGGAATCCAAAAGACATTTGGAAATATCTATATACTTAAAACGACAAACAGGATATTAATACAAGATTAAATAACAAAAGCTATCGGTATTTCACCTAATTCATATAAAAACAGAAAGCCCCTTGATTCTTAGTTGAATCAAGGGGCTTCTTAAAAACGGCGGCTACCTACTCTCCCACTGTTACGCAGTACCATCGGCGTGACGAGGCTTAACTTCTCTGTTCGGAATGGGAAGAGGTGGAACCCTCGTGCTATAACCACCTGAATAAGGTTATGACATGATGAAAAGTAAAATTGAAAGCTCATCGCTCATTGAAGAGCAATCCGCTAAACGTATATACCCAACCGGTACATATTTGAAAGAAAGTGAACGGGCAATTAGTAATGCTCGGCTTTGATGTTACCACCTTTACACCTGCATCCTATCAACGTCATCGTCTTTGACGACCCTAAGAAATCTAATCTTGTGGCTGGCTTCGTACTTAGATGCTTTCAGCACTTATCCAATCCCGACTTAGATACCCAGCAATGCACCTGGCGGCACAACTGGTAAACCAGCGGTCAGTCCAACACGGTCCTCTCGTACTAGTGTCAGAGCCACGCAAATTTCATACGCCCACGATAGATAGAGACCGAACTGTCTCACGACGTTCTGAACCCAGCTCGCGTGCCACTTTAATGGGCGAACAGCCCAACCCTTGGGACCTTCTCCAGCCCCAGGATGTGACGAGCCGACATCGAGGTGCCAAACCCCTCCGTCGATATGAGCTCTTGGGAGGGATCAGCCTGTTATCCCCGGAGTACCTTTTATCCTTTGAGCGATGTCCCTTCCATACGGAAACACCGGATCACTATGCTCTAGTTTCCTACCTGATCGACTTGTCTGTCTCCCAGTCAAGCGCCCTTATGCCATTACACTCTACGGACGGTTACCAATCGTCCTGAGGGCACCTTTAGAAGCCTCCGTTACACTTTTGGAGGCGACCACCCCAGTCAAACTACCCACCAAACAGTGTCCCCGCAACCACGGGTTAGAACTCAAATAATCAAAGGGCCGTATTTCAACAGCGACTCCACAAATACTGGCGTACCTGCTTCGAAGTCTCCGGCCTATCCTACACATCAATTACCCAAATTCAATGTTAAGCTATAGTAAAGGTTCACGGGGTCTTTTCGTCCCATCGCGGGTAATCGGCATCTTCACCGATACTACAATTTCACTGAGCTCACGGTTGAGACAGTGTCCAGATCATTACACCATTCGTGCAGGTCGGAACTTACCCGACAAGGAATTTCGCTACCTTAGGACCGTTATAGTTACGGCCGCCGTTTACTGGGGCTTCAATTCAATGCTTCTCTTGCGATGACATCTCCTCTTAACCTTCCAGCACCGGGCAGGTGTCAGGCTGTATACGTAATCTTTCAATTTAGCACAGCCCTGTGTTTTTGTTAAACAGTTGCCTGGACCTATTCTCTGCGCCCAACTCTCGTTGGGACCCTTTATCCCGAAGTTACAGGGTCAATTTGCCTAGTTCCTTAACCGTGAATCACTCAAGCGCCTTAGTATATTCAACCCGACTACGTGTGTCCGTTTGCGGTACGGGTACCTTAAAGATTAAGTTTAGCGGATTTTCTTGGGAGTATGCTTACACGCACTATTACCGTTTCCCGAAGGAATTGGTATACTATCAGGTTCGACTCTCTTTGTGGATTTGCCTGCAAAGATCAACATCTACACCCTTCAACGGACTATTCCGTCAGTCCGCGGCGTTGTCACGACTCCGTCTCCACGTCACTCCTTAAGGTAGTACAGGAATATTAACCTGTTCTGCCATCGGCCTCACCGTTCGGCTGAGCCTTAGGACCCGACTAACCCTGATCCGATTAGCGTTGATCAGGAAACCTTAGTCTTTCGGCGAGGGGGTTTCTCACCCCCTTTATCGTTACTTATACCTACATTTGCTTTTCCACACGCTCCAGCAAAGCTCACGCTTCACCTTCGACGCAGAGTGGAATGCTCCCCTACCGATCATTACTGATCCCATAGCTTCGGTAAATTGCTTGATGCCCGATTATTATCCACGCCAAACTCCTCGACTAGTGAGCTGTTACGCACTCTTTAAATGAATGGCTGCTTCCAAGCCAACATCCTAGCTGTCTTAGCAATCTGACTTCGTTAGTTCAACTTAGCAATTATTTCGGGACCTTAGCTGATGGTCTGGATTCTTCTCCTTTAGGACATGGACCTTAGCACCCATGCCCTCACTCCTGGGATCGAACTACTGCGCATTCGGAGTTTATCAAGACTTGATAGGCGGTGAAGCCCTCGCATCTTATCAGTCGCTCTACCTCACAGTAGTAATTCCCAAGGCTGCACCTAAATGCATTTCGGGGAGTACGAGCTATCTCCAAGTTTGATTAGCCTTTCACCCCCACCCTCAGTTCATCCGGAAGCTTTTCAACGCTTATCGGTTCGGTCCTCCAGTTAGTGTTACCTAACCTTCAACCTGACCAAGGGTAGATCACTTGGTTTCGCGTCTACTCCTTCCGACTAGTCGCCCTGTTCAGACTCGCTTTCGCTTCGGCTACACATTTTGAAATGCTTAACCTTGCCGGAAAAAGTAACTCGTAGGTTCATTATGCAAAAGGCACGCCGTCACTTCTTACGAAGCTCCGACCGCTTGTAGGCGCACGGTTTCAGGGACTATTTCACTCTTCTATTCGAAGTGCTTTTCACCTTTCCTTCACAGTACTGGTTCGCTATCGGTCTCTCGGGAGTATTTAGCCTTACCGGATGGTCCCGGCAGATTCACGCAAGATTCCTCGTGTCCCGCGCTACTCAGGATACCACTACGCTTCGTTTAGCTTCGAATACCGGACTATCACCGTCTATGGTTTCATTTTCCAAAGAATTCTTCTCACTAAATGTCTTGCGATATCGTGGTCCTACAACCCCAATATTGCCGTAACAACATTGGTTTGGGCTAATCCCCGTTCGCTCGCCACTACTAGGGGAATCATTATTATTTTCTTTTCCTGCAGGTACTAAGATGTTTCAGTTCCCTGCGTTAGCCTCTTGCTATGCAAGATGTCATTCCTTCAGAATGACGGGTTGTCCCATTCGGAAATCTTCGGATCAAAGGTTATTTGCACCTACCCGAAGCTTATCGCAGCTTATCACGTCCTTCATCGCCTCCGAGAGCCAAGGCATCCGCCATGCGCCCTTGCTTACTTTCTTTCAAACGTTTTATTCTTGTATTGGTACTGACGTTGGAATTGCTCCCAGCTATCAATATTGCATACTCGAACACGTACGGTTTGATATATACTTTTAGCTCTTACTTTTAATTTTACTTTTTGTACATCATGTCAAAGATCGTTTTCTCTTTTCAGAGAGAGTGGAGAATAACGGATTCGAACCGTTGACCCTCTGCGTGCAAGGCAGATGCTCTAGCCAGCTGAGCTAATCCCCCAAGAGGTTGTTCAAGAATATCGTTTTTTAGCTTTCAGCTTTCAGCTTTCGCTGTTCCTCATTCTTGAGCTTGGTAGTCCCAGGCAGAGTTGAACTGCCGACCTCTACATTATCAGTGTAGCGCTCTAACCAACTGAGCTATAGGACTAGTTCAACCTTG
The DNA here is from genome assembly GCF_009193295.2 of Bacteroides luhongzhouii. Lineage (NCBI taxonomy): Bacteria > Pseudomonadati > Bacteroidota > Bacteroidia > Bacteroidales > Bacteroidaceae > Bacteroides > Bacteroides luhongzhouii. Next base: position 4,795,757 of record NZ_CP059973.1, read on the forward strand.
TCTACCTGTGCGTTAGACTCGGCTTCTTTTTTCTCTGTTTATCTCTATCTATACTTCTATAGATGGTTGATCTATATATTATAAATAAACAAGTACCAGTAGTACAAAAAACAGAACCTTTAAAGTCATTATTTTTAACGATGGCCGTTTTACATTATTCATGTAGAGTTGCATCGTCTTACGACATCACTCCAGAAAGGAGGTGTTCCAGCCGCACCTTCCGGTACGGCTACCTTGTTACGACTTAGCCCCAATTACCAGTTTTACCCTAGGACGCTCCTCGCGGTTACGTACTTCAGGTACCCCCGGCTTTCATGGCTTGACGGGCGGTGTGTACAAGGCCCGGGAACGTATTCACCGCGCCATGGCTGATGCGCGATTACTAGCGAATCCAGCTTCACGAAGTCGGGTTGCAGACTTCGATCCGAACTGAGAGAGGTTTTTGGGATTAGCATCCTGTCACCAGGTAGCTGCCTTCTGTACCCCCCATTGTAACACGTGTGTAGCCCCGGACGTAAGGGCCGTGCTGATTTGACGTCATCCCCACCTTCCTCACATCTTACGACGGCAGTCTCTCTAGAGTCCTCAGCATAACCTGTTAGTAACTAAAGATAAGGGTTGCGCTCGTTATGGCACTTAAGCCGACACCTCACGGCACGAGCTGACGACAACCATGCAGCACCTTCACACCTGCCTTGCGGCTATACTGTTTCCAATATATTCAGGTGCAATTTAAGCCCGGGTAAGGTTCCTCGCGTATCATCGAATTAAACCACATGTTCCTCCGCTTGTGCGGGCCCCCGTCAATTCCTTTGAGTTTCACCGTTGCCGGCGTACTCCCCAGGTGGAATACTTAATGCTTTCGCTTGGCCGCTTGCTGTATATCGCAAACAGCGAGTATTCATCGTTTACTGTGTGGACTACCAGGGTATCTAATCCTGTTTGATACCCACACTTTCGAGCCTCAGTGTCAGTTGCAGTCTAGTGAGCTGCCTTCGCAATCGGAGTTCTTCGTGATATCTAAGCATTTCACCGCTACACCACGAATTCCGCCCACCTCTACTGTACTCAAGACTGCCAGTTTCAACTGCAATTTTACGGTTGAGCCGCAAACTTTCACAACTGACTTAACAATCCACCTACGCTCCCTTTAAACCCAATAAATCCGGATAACGCTCGGATCCTCCGTATTACCGCGGCTGCTGGCACGGAGTTAGCCGATCCTTATTCATATGGTACATACAAAATTCCACACGTGGAATACTTTATTCCCATATAAAAGAAGTTTACAACCCATAGGGCAGTCATCCTTCACGCTACTTGGCTGGTTCAGACTCTCGTCCATTGACCAATATTCCTCACTGCTGCCTCCCGTAGGAGTTTGGACCGTGTCTCAGTTCCAATGTGGGGGACCTTCCTCTCAGAACCCCTATCCATCGTAGTCTTGGTGGGCCGTTACCCCGCCAACAAACTAATGGAACGCATCCCCATCGATAACCGAAATTCTTTAATATCAATCTCATGCGGGACTGATATGCCATCGGATATTAATCTTTCTTTCGAAAGGCTATCCCCGAGTTATCGGCAGGTTGGATACGTGTTACTCACCCGTGCGCCGGTCGCCATCTTTAGTTTGCAAGCAAACTAAAATGCTGCCCCTCGACTTGCATGTGTTAAGCCTGTAGCTAGCGTTCATCCTGAGCCAGGATCAAACTCTTCATTGTAAAAGTATCTTGTCATCCGTTAAGATGATTTTTTGCTCTGTTCAGGACGCCGTAATTTTATTGACCTTATTTCAAATACCTGACATCCTAAATCGTATCGCTACAATCTCGGACAAGTATTGACGGTTCTATTTTTTACTTGTACTACTTGTATTGTTTATCAATATTTCAAAGAACTTGCTGCTTTCGTTTCAAAAGCGGTGCAAAGGTAAAGACTTTATTTTTAACCACCAAACTTTTTCGGAAGTTTTTTTTCAACCTTTCTCTTTACTCATTTCTCAGGCTCTCTATGCGAAAGGGAAAGAATGTATAAAAGAAAGGCTCCGGCCTTTTTCTTTGCGAATCGGAATGCAAAGATAAGAACTTTATTTATTATCCTCCAAAACTTTTCGGAAGTTTTTTTGTTCTTTTCTTCAGGACCAATCACGCCTTTTCAACAAGTCAATTCCGCAAGGCTTTCTTCTCTTGGAAAGCGGGTGCAAAAGTACGCCCTTTTCGTATACCGTCCAAATATATTAAACTCTTTTTTCGAACTTTTTTGAAGGAATTCCCTAAAGTGCTGATCCATAACGATGTTGTAGAACATATTTTTTAAGAACGAGTGGCTCGTGGTCGGAAACGATAAGGGAAATACACATTATTATATCACACGCGGGCGCATACGGGCGCACAACGGGAAAGTTATCCGCATGAAGAGCTGTCCGATGAAAAAAAAGAGGAAAGAGGGCAATGACTGGTTCCGCTTATTGCAAAAGGGAGACTAAAAGGATGAATTCACGGGGAAGGCCAAAAGGAAAATGAAAAGCGATTGTAGCAAAAAAATGCGCGGCCTGAAAACGATTTTATATTTTCATTTCTCATATTCTCATAGATTGTAGGGTAATTGGTTGTAAATCACTGGAATAGTACTATGAGAAATAAAACATAAAATGGTATTTCTCATAGCATTACCGGAGTTTTATGCTAGAAATGGCGCATTTCTCATTCCTTTTAAAGGTATTTCTCATAGTATTTTGGCTATTTATCCTATAAATTCTCGAGCCAGATCCTAAACTAAAGACCAAGCTGAATACCAGACTAGACACTGCTTTACAAGATATTATCAGTGCTTATTGAAAGTATACAGAGTAGACATCCGCATATTTTCCTACCTGCATCTGTATCGTTCCACTACAGTGAACAGATCATTGCACTAGAGTAGAAAGAACCGTCTACTCGAGTGAAAAGATCTGTTCACTCGAGTGCAATGATACAGATAGTAGCAGGAAAAAATAGCAATGATTAAGGAAAAGCATAAAGATATAAGGTACATGATACACAGGAAAGCAATAAACAATAGGAAGTTGCTTAATAAACGACATAAAGAAAGGAATAATCGTAAAGTCCGAAGAGAGTCCGGGAAAAGATACAGACATAATGCATGAGAAAGGAGCAAAATAGATAAAAGGAGTATGAGAATAAGATAAGAAACGATTTAAAACCTATGAGAAATGCATCATTTTTAAGGATAAATGATAGAAATAGTATGAGAAATACCATTTTATACTTTATTTATCATAGTGTTATATTGTTGTTTTACAGGAGATTATTGTATCATTTATGAGAATATGAGAAATGAAAATGAAAAATAAGCCGCAGAGGGAAGTGCGTAAGTAACCTGAATTCGTCTTTTGGAAAGAGCAAAAAAAGAAAAAGATAAATCCAGAAATCCGGTCGAATCCATATATCGTATGCCCACCGAGCAAAATTCCTTTTCAGTTGTTATTCATGCATAAACATATTCTATACAATAAAAATAGACACTGTCCACAATTTTGTGTAAATGGAAACAGGATTCAGTTGTAAGTTCTTCTTATATCTGTATTCTGTTTTCAAAAATAAGCATAAATTGGTTCATAATCAATCCCCAGTTATGAATTGGCTGTGTCCATTTCTTCTCAATCTCCATCAGTGACAGATATACAGTTTTCTTCACGGCATCATCTGAAGGGAATGAAAGCTTTGATTTCGTGTACTTTCTGATTTTTCCGTTGAGATTTTCAATAAAATTTGTGGTATAGATTATTTTTCTGATTTCCAATGGAAACTGGAAGAAAACCGTCAGATCATCCCAGTTGTTTCTCCATGAAAGTATGGCATAAGGATACTTTCCTCCCCACTTCTTTTCCAGATTATCAAGCTCTGCTGCAGCCACCTCTTTGTTGGGTGCATTATAGATATTCTTCATATCTGCCGTAAACTCTTTTTTGTCCTTATACACGACATATTTACACGAGTTTCTGATCTGATGTACCACACAGATCTGAGTGGATGATTGAGGGAATACGGTCCGAATGGTGTCCGTAAATCCATTCAAATTGTCGGTACAGGTAATCAGTATATCCTGCACTCCACGTGCTTTTAAATCAGTCAGGACGCCCATCCAGAAAGAAGAACTTTCCGATTTGCCGACCCACATGCCGAGGACTTCTTTCAGGCCGTTCTGTTTCAGCCCGACACAAAGATAAACGGTCTTGTTTATGATCTTGCCGTTATCACGTACCTTGAAGACGATACCGTCCATCCAGGCTATCAGATAAACCGGATCCAAAGGACGGTTCTGCCATTCCTGAGCAGCCTGATTTACCTTATTTGTAATGATGGAAATGGCTGATGTTGAGAGTTCTATTTCATAAATCTCACGCATCTCTTCCTCTATATCAGAAACGCTCATTCCTTTGGCATATAGGGAGATAACAAGCTTTTCTATTGAAAGTCCACGGCTCTCATGTTTTGGAACTGCTATCGGTTCAAACTGGCCGTTACGGTCACGCGGAATGGAGATGACAGACTCTCCATGTTCGGTTTGGATTTTCTTCGGATAACTGCCATTTCGGGAATTGCCGGTGTTATTTCCTGCCACAGAATTCTTCTCATAGCCCAAATGGACATCCATTTCACCCTCAAGCATTTTCTCCAGTACTTGGGCATGCAACTGTTTAAGAAACTTGCTCACATCGGCTTCTGTTTTGAACTGGCTAAGGAACTCCTTGCTTAATACCTCATCAGGCACTACGTGATTCTTTTTTTTCATAATCTTCTTCATTTTGCAAATGTATAAAATAAAAAATACGAGACTCAAACTTGAATCCCGTATTTCCATTTACACAAAATATTTTATAGTGCCTAAAAATAATATCATGGAGAAAAATATTTTTCAGTTAGATAATGAGCAGCTCAAAGAGATTGCTCGCTTGTAGAGGGGGACGCCTGCAACTTCGGCGAGACAGAAGTACTATTGCCCCTTTCACCGCCTTAAAATCAAGAGTTGTTATAGTATTGGCAGCCCATACATGATCATTGTTTGGCTCATCTATACCCTGCTTTATGCAAGTAGATTATAGACTTTTAATTACCAACCAGTCTCATCCCATCCGGCAGCAGAATACCATTGTAATGTTCGATAAAAATTATTCATTTTTGAGTCTAAGCTTCCACGAGGTATATAAGTGGACAGACCTTCCGCCTTTTCCATGGAAAACATAGTATAAGTAATTCCCGAATAATTTTTCGGTGTAGTTTTCCTATAAATTACAGCCTCATCAAAAGCTTGACGCCATGATTGATAATCAGTATTATCTTTTCCTCCCGTTAAATTTTGAATCAGATTATCAAAATCATAATTTGCTTTATCACTGCTAAAATCATAAAGCTGTATATCATTACATTGTACCCCTCCCGCATCTTTAATATATTTAGGAATAATAGTTTTAACAACCATAGCTAAGTTATCCAAAGCAGCACTATTAATTACAGATGTTGCAACTCCTCCCGTCCAATTTGTATTAACCGATGGTGCTTTGCCAGTATAAAACTTTTCATAATAATTGAAATAAGCACTAGCTATATTTATAGCCAAATTATTCTCTGTAAACATCTCCGGCACAACTACACTATAAGGGGCCCCAGGACCAGGAATTTCAGTTGGTGAACCAATAAAATATTCAGCACAATCACGTAGTTCATAAGCTACCTCCACAGCCTGCATCGAACATGAATCAAACAGAATAAATTTCAAAGGTCTAGGAAAAGAAGATAACAATACATCATGAAAATCCGGAATATTCATTTGAGTTCTACGATAGTACCCGATTGAACGAGAATTCGCATCATTGGTAGCCGGCACCCATGAAGAACTATGAGATAAAAACACAAAGCCATAGCTATCCGCCGGGAAATAACTTACCGTTTGAGAAATAACAGACGACATAACCTCTTTTGCCAAAGGATTCTGTTCCGAATAGGTAAAAAGAGTGTCTGCTACCACTTTTCCGTTCTGTTTTTTTAATGAAACAAGACGAGGAACATCATTAACCATTTCACTATAAACAACTAAATTACATTTTGAATAATCTACCTCTTTCATACCCTCTTTCATATCTTCAAAATTGATCTTAAAGAGATCAGATAATTCATTAACGCCATTATCACCTACAATATATACCAATACAGTACGTCCAACTTGTTCACGTGGTTGAGGTATAATAGGACCTTCTTCATCATCGTGACAAGCTGCCGCCAATATTGCAACACAGAACAAAAGTGATAATATTTTAATCTTTTTCATAATATTCCTCATTAATAACAGGGACAAAGATAAAAAAATAAGAGATGCAAGCCTGCATCTCTTATTATATTAACAATTTAACTATTGCTTATTACTCTTCCGGTTTCGTAAAGCGGAATTTATCCGAATCAATCCGCGATACTATCATTCTATTATTCTTCTTGTATTTATTCAGAATCTTCGTTGCTTCTTTTTCCAACTTTTTTCTGTTTTCCGAGAAGTAAATCATACACGTACTATTCTGCTGCAATTGGTTATCCTCCAGATAATTCTTCAACTGATAACTATATAATTCACGATGAGCCAAGAACCCTTCCTTGCTAACCTTCGCACTATCTAATATCTGAATGTCCGTGAAATAGACTACTGTATCCGTAAATGAAGCAGATATTCCAAAAGCATAAACCGGTTTAGAATGGTCTTTTTTCAGAGAAAAAGCGGAGCACATGGTAAACACAAGTGCAATTGCAAATAGTATTTTTACGTATTTCATATCATATAATTTTTAACTTCGCAAAGGTAACAAAAAAGAAGAGATTACCTCGATTTATCACAAATAAATAGCATTTCTTAATCATAGACCCATAACAATACAGGTTTCTTTTCTGCCTTGAGCAACCCGTCAACCTTCCTCATCACCTCATCGGAAATCACAGGACACCCTTGACTGATTCCTAACGGAAGGTGCAAAGGATACACCTCCGTTTCCGGCATCGGAGTATAAGAATGTAACACGATATACCGTTTGAAAGCATTGTTATTCGTCGCTTCCAATCCGTGCAATTTATAATGAACATTAATCCCCCACTTACTATATGATCGTATCCCTATCTTATATTTTCCTAAAGAAGAGCAATAACTACCTTCCACATTACTGAATACAGGCTTGGATAGCGTACTATTTTTTCCGTATCCATGCGCACAGAGACTTGCATATTTTATAGAATCTCCCTTGAAATCCCATACAAAGAAACGCTTTTTACCGGAATGAATACTGAAATCTACCAGAAAGCAATAATTTGTGTTATACCCGTTCTTATCACAATAAGCCTTTCCCGCCTGCGCTTTCTCCCGCAAACGTTGCTCTATTTTAGCTGGTGTCGTATCAGAAGATAATGTCGCATATCTTGCGTACGCCATCACCCCTACTCCCAAAGCAATCAGAACAAATGATATTAAAACAGATTTCTTCATAAAATTCACATAGTATAAGATTAAATTATAGAATGGGGCTTATATAAAAAGTCGCATAAGTACATTCTTCTACATGAAAAGTGCGACTTATGCGACTCAAATTCTTTTTTCTTTCAGAAACTGATATTTCTCACTTATCCCAAGTAAGATTTGAGCAATTTACTACGATTACTTTGTCTAAGTCTTCTAATTGCTTTTTCTTTAATCTGACGAACGCGCTCACGTGTGAGGCCAAATTTATCGCCGATTTCTTCTAATGTCATTTCTTGTTGTCCGATACCGAAAAACATCTGAATGATTTCTTTTTCTCTATCGGTTAACGTAGAAAGAGCTCTATCAATTTCCCTCGCAAGAGACTCATTAACCAGAGAGCGGTCCGCCATTGGCGAATCATCGTTAACCAACACATCCAACAGGCTGTTATCCTCTCCTTCCACAAAAGGCGCATCCACCGAAATATGACGGCCGGATACCTTCAGCGTATCAGAGATTTTATCAACCGGAATTTCCAGTTCGTCTGCCAACTCCTCGGGAGACGGACGCCGCTCGTTTTCCTGTTCAAACTTCGAGAAGGCTTTGCTGATCTTATTCAGCGAACCTACCTGATTCAACGGGAGACGAACAATACGCGACTGCTCTGCCAATGCTTGCAGAATAGACTGGCGAATCCACCATACAGCGTAGCTAATGAACTTAAATCCACGTGTCTCATCAAATTTCTCGGCAGCCTTAATCAGTCCTAAATTGCCTTCATTAATCAAGTCAGGCAAACTCAAACCCTGGTTCTGGTACTGTTTAGCCACAGATACGACGAAACGAAGATTGGCACGCGTCAATTTTTCCAATGCTACACGGTCACCCTTACGAATGCGTTGAGCGAGTTCCACTTCTTCCTCGACAGTAATCAGGTCTTCACGTCCGATTTCCTGCAAATACTTATCAAGAGAAGCGCTCTCTCTGTTAGTGATACTTTTGGTAATCTTTAGTTGTCTCATTCTTTAAAAACAGATTTGGAGTGCAAAGTTACGACAAATAATTTGTTAACATACAAAATTAAGTAACTTTTACACTATATTTTTCAACTAATAAAACAAAAAGAGATGCCGACAAGTTGATTGTCGGCATCCTTTTTCTATTTCATTAGCTTATCCTGTGATCTTCTTACCTTATTTTATATATTACTCTTGAGTCAGATCGACAGCGAAGTATCCGCGTTTACCTGATGGGAACACACCGGTCAGGAACAATACCTGATTCGGAGACTTAACAGCTGCTTTCATCACTTCTTCCAGATCGCTGACTTTACGCATCGGCTGGTCATTAGCTTTCAGGATAATGAAGCCTTTACGTACTCCTGCATCCGACATCTTACCGGAGGAAACTCCTGTCACTTGCAGACCGTAGCCCAGATTCAATTGCTTCTTCAAGTCATCCGGCAACTCTTTGAAAGCAGCTCCCAGGATTTCCATACCTGCATCCTTCACAATCTTGGTAGTACCTTGCTCGTTCTTCAACGTTACTTCAACGGTCTTTTCCTTCTTATCGCGCATCAGTTTCACTTTCACCTTATCACCCGGACGATGTTTAGCAAGTGCTTCCTGCAAGTCAGCCATATTAGATACTTTCTTATTATCCACACCGATAATTACGTCATCCACTTTGATATCAGCTCCTGCAGCAGAACCATTCTCTACGATTTCAGAAACCCATACTCCTTCTACAACACCCAGTTCTTTAGCTTTATCTGCCAGTGTCTTACCGGATTTATCAATCGGTTGACGGTCGTCCATCAAACTGCTACCGATAGAGCCACCACGAATACCGAGCAATGCACGTTGTACTGTTCCGTATTGTTTCAGGTCGGCAATTACCTTCGTCATAATGCTGGTCGGGATAGCGAAACCGTATCCTGCATAAGCACCTGTTGGAGAAGAAAGCACTGAATTGATACCTACCAGTTCACCTTTGGCATTTACCAGCGCGCCACCACTATTCCCCTGATTGATAGCAGCATCCGTTTGGATGAATGATTCTATACCACCATTATATACACCCAGAGAACGGGCTTTCGCACTTACGATACCGGCAGTTACAGTAGAGTTCAGATTGAACGGATTACCTACCGCCAATACCCACTCTCCTACTTTCAACGCTTCGGAGTCTCCTACCGGAATAGTCGGGAAATCATCCCCCTCAATTTTCACCAGCGCAAGGTCGGTGCTGGGGTCGGTACCAATCACGCGTCCTTTAAACTCACGGTTATCATTCAGTTTCACACTGATTTCATCCGCCCCTTCAATCACGTGATTATTCGTTACGATATATCCATCCTTCGAGATGATCACTCCCGAACCAAACCCTACACGAGGTTGAGACTGTACCTGACGTTGCTGTCCGCGTCCATCACCAAAAAAGAAATCAAAAATGTCCGGCGCTTGCTGAACAGTTCTTGTTTTAGCTTCTTGAGTAGACCTTATATGTACGACAGCATGAAGCGAATTCTCCGCAGCCTGAGTCAAGTCAACAGGCTGAGCGTTCACAGCGTCAAAAGCAGCCAATTTGACATTGGGATTCTGCTTGAACATCTCATTAAAAGATGTCTCTTTGGCAGCTTCGTTAGATTGCAACAATTTGTAAGTTGTCAATCCTGCAACTCCTGAGCTAAGAAGAATGATTGCTCCTACTCCCAGAATGTTCTTTGTTGTCTGTTTCATGATTTATAATTCTTTAAATTGTTAATATTCGACATTGTTTTAACTTTTACGACGTTAAAATAATAACAAATATCGTTCACTTATCCTACTTGTCACTCTTTTTTGTCCACTTTTAACAGAGAATATTTGGAGCTTAACAGCGGTTAACGACAACACCTGACAAATTTACATTCGTTGTATGTCAGATGGCTTTAACACTCTGACATTCATTCAGTAAAGTCAGATTTTCATGACACCGATTCCGGGCAAATCATTTAGGGTGATCTTTCCTTTCACCACTTCAACCCCTTTAAAGCGATCATTAGAAATAAGCAAGTTGCCATCCAAGTCGGCAAAATCAACTAACGGTGAGAACTGTGAAGCTGCTGAAATAGCACACGAGGTCTCTGTCATACAACCCACCATCACACGCATACCGAGCGCATGCGCCAATGTCACCATCTTCCATGCTTCACGCATACCGGTACACTTCATCAACTTAATATTAATTCCCGTGAAAGCGTCTTTCAAGGCAGCTACATCTTCCAAACGCTGCAACGATTCATCTGCGAATATCGGCAATGGACTTTGTTGCGTTATCCAGGCAATGTCGTCGAGCTTCTCCTTCGGCATAGGCTGTTCTATCATCACAATGCCTTTTTCTTTCAGCCAATGAATCATATCAAGCGCGTATTGACGGTCTGTCCAGCCTTGGTTGGCATCTATCGCTATCGGCAGATTCGTTACCGAGCGAATGGTTTCAATCATCTCTTTATCATTGTCCCTTCCCAGCTTTACCTTTAATATATTAAACTGATCGGCACACTCTTTTGTTTTCTCCCGTACTACATCCGGTGTATCAATACCTATCGTAAAGGTGGTAGAAGGCGCCTTTTCTTTGTTCAATCCCCATATTTTATACCAGGGAGCGCCCAACAGTTTCCCTACCAAATCATGAAGAGCAATATCTACCGCAGCTTTCGCCGCCGTGTCTTTTGGTGAGAGACTGTCAACGTATGACAAAATGTCATCTAGCTGAAAAGGATCACTAAACTGTTCCAGATTCACTTTCCCCAGAAAACTCATTACCGATTCTACCGTCTCTCCCAAATAAGGAGGCATAGAAGCCTCTCCGTACCCCGTTATCCCTTCATATTCTATTTCCACTTGTACATCAGGAGTCGTCGTACGTGAATATGTGGCAACCGTAAATACATGCTTCAACTTCAATTCATAAGGGAAAAAGGTCATTTTCATCTTTCCTCCCAAACCGAGCTTATTTATATAAACGTTAGAAGGTGATGATTCTCCGGCTAATGTCTGACGGACAACCAGCCCTGAACCTAAAGCAGCCAAAGTCGCTGTTTTCAAAAAATCTCTTCTGTTCTGCATTCTTTAATAGATGAGTAGGTGAAATCACTTATAATAAGGATTATTGTCCGTAGTATTCATCCCTTTCTCCTTATTTATATAAGGTAGGAAACGAACGGCAAAAAGTAGACGTTTCGTGTTGAACTCGTCATAATTCTTATCCGCAGGGTTCATACTGCTAATGTGTACATCGCCCAAAGCGTGGATAAACTGCTTATTACCAAGGTAAATACCAACGTGAGAGATTCCTTCTTTATGCTCCGCAGTCGCTTTACGGCCAAAAAACACTAAATCCCCCCGTTGTACATTGGCAAAATCAGGAGCAATCTCAATATGTTCGCCCACATAAGCCTGTTGAGACGCATCTCTCGGAATAATAATATCATGCATAAAAAGCACGGTACGTACCAAGCCGCTACAATCTACTCCTTTGGATGAGGTTCCTGCCCACAGATAAGGAACCCCCATCATCGAATAAGCAGTCTCAATGATACTTTCAACATCTTGTTTCAATGAAGCTCGCCATTTTGTTTCCGGTTGAGAAATCAATTTAGAAATGTATGCTTTCCGACCGTCGGGATAAGATACTTTATAAAAATGCCCTTTGCTTCCCTCCCACTTCAAACGATTGCCTGCAACCACGTCGGACACAGGTTGAGAGCTTTCATCCGGTTTTTCATACGCAAATCCATAGTGCGAAGTAACCACTATCTTTTCCGCCCGGTTCCACTCATCATAACGTTCCTTCGACATAGGGGTAATCACCATCCGATGTACCCATCCGGTATAATCATCCGGCGTTTGTATCTCGTACCAACCGGTATATTGAAGTACTTTGACCGGCATTCCTAACAATGCCTGTGTACTCATGCCGGAAGTAAATTTGCCTTCTTCACGCAAATTGCAAACAGAGATATGGACTACCCCATAAGCTGAATCGGCAGGCATGGGACGTATTTCCTGTGCTTTCAGGCTGACTGCCGCAATCACCAGAAAACAATAGAAAAGGAGGATATTCTTCTTCATTAAAAATCATTTTAATAATAGCAAAGGTAGAAATTATTTCTATTTGTGGTACTTTCTTTGGCTAAAACAAAATAAATGACGTATTTTTGCAGTCTAAAGCAGTTGGCCGGTCTGTCGCGTGCACGTTTCGTGCAGGAGGAAAGTCCGGGCAACATAGAGCATCCTACTTCCTAACAGAAAGCTGTCCGTGAGGGTAGAGTAACGTAGAAGAAAATAACCGCCGCTCCTTTCGGGGAGAGGTAAGGGTGAGAAGGTGGGGTAAGAGCCCACCAGCCGCATGGTGACATGTCGGGCTGTACGTCTTAGGAGTTGTAAGGTCATGTAAACCGGCGTTATGAGAGTTGCTCGCTCCATGTCGGAGGGTAGACCGCTAAAGTGTCGTGGTGACACGCCACTCAGATAAATGACAGGCACCTTGTTTTATATAAGGTACAGAACTCGGCTTATAGGCTGACTGCTTTTTCTTTTAATTACCCATTTAATTACAAACGCCTAATGAATGATTATCGACTATTCGAGAAGGTCTGTTGTAATCAGCAATTAGCAGCTTGCAATTAGTAATTAGCGAAGAACTATGAAGAAGAAAATCACCGATATATGGAAGTTTCTTACGTATGACATCTGGCGCATTACGGAAGATGAAGTGACCCGGACCAAGTTCTCACTCTACAATATTATAAAGACCATCTACCTTTGTATCAATCGGTTTACCAAAGACCGAATGGCCAATAAAGCTTCCGCGCTGACGTATAGCACACTGCTTGCCATTGTACCGATACTTGCCATTCTGTTTGCCGTGGCACGCGGTTTTGGATTCGACAATTTGATGGAACATCAGTTCCGCAATGGTTTCGGAGGAAATATAGAAACCACAGAGGCCATTCTCTCATTTGTCAACTCCTATCTTTCACAAACCAAAGGAGGTATTTTCATTGGAGTTGGTTTGGTAATGCTGTTATGGACAGTTATCAATCTGGTCAGCAATATTGAAATCACCTTCAACCGTATTTGGGAAGTGAAAAAAGCACGGTCCATGTATCGCAAGATTACGGATTACTTCTCTATGTTCTTGTTGATGCCGATTCTGATCGTAGTATCCGGAGGACTTTCCCTGTTTATGAGTACCATTCTCAAACAGATGGATGATTTCGTCCTGCTTGCTCCTGTTATGAAGTTCATGATACGGCTTATCCCTTTCGTCCTGACATGGCTGATGTTCACAGGGCTGTATATCTTCATGCCGAATACGAAAGTAAAATTCAAACACGCGCTCATTGCAGGTGTTCTGGCGGGGTCGGCTTATCAGGCTTTTCAGTTCCTGTATATCAACAGCCAGTTGTGGGTATCAAAGTACAACGCCATTTACGGTAGTTTTGCCGCACTTCCTTTATTTCTGCTTTGGTTGCAAATATCCTGGACAATCTGTTTGTTCGGAGCCGAATTGACGTATGCCGGGCAGAACATCCGCAGTTTTAGTTTTGACCAGGACACCCGAAATATCAGCAGACGATACCGGGACTTTATATCCATCCTGATTATGTCACTCATAGCCAAACGATTCGAGAAGAACGAGCCACCCTATACGGCTGCAAAAATCTCGGAAGAACATCAGATCCCTATCCGGCTAACCAACCAGGTACTTTATCAGTTGCAGGAAATAGAATTGATTCACGAGGTAGTCACCGACGAAAAAAGCGAAGAAATCGGCTACCAGCCGTCAATGGACATCAATCAATTGAATGTAGCTATCTTACTGGATCGTTTGGATACATACGGTTCCGAGAATTTCAAAATTGACAAAGACGAAGAATTCAACGATGAATGGAAAGTGCTGACCGAGTCCAGAGAGGAATACTATAAAAAAGCAAGTAAAGTATTACTGAAGGATTTATAAGGAAAAGAAGTAAACACTGCACTATTCATGCCGCTTTTCCGGCGGCATCAACAACAAGCTAACTATCAACACCTTAGTAAAGCCATTCATTGGTTTTAAAGAAACAGGTCGTTCCTTTAAAAGGAAAGCATCGTTGGTTTTAAAGGAAGAGTACGTTCCTTTTAAACCAACGATGCTTTCTGTTATATGCTTATCCTAAAGGCCTAAGAATATAATTATTTTTCAATCAATAACGATTGTATGAAACCACTTTTTCTTTCGGCTTCCTCATCTTTTTACGTTTTTCTTTTGCCGGATAGCCAATGACAATATCCAGCAATAAACGTTTCGAGGCAGGAATACCGGCAAGCTGTTTCATCTCTTTTTCATCGAACCAACCCAAAATACAAGAGCCCAAACCTTCAGCTTCAGCCGCCAATGAAATATGGGCAGCAGTTATTCCAATGTCGATCAACGGGAAATGCTTGCCTTTTACCTTTCCACCAAGCAGAGAGGTAATATTAGCTGATTCTTCTACAACCAAAATATGCACGGGAGCATCTTTGGCAAACTTATTCATTCCCAAACCAGCAGCAGCTTTCCCCGCTTTTTGAGCCAGTTCTGTGTCCGTGATGACTACGAACTTCCAAGGTTGTGCATTGCAGGCCGAAGGCGCCAAACGAGCAGCTTCAAGTATCCGTTCCAACTTTTCCGGCTCCACCGGACGTTCCTTATCATACGAACGGTCACTTTGACGAGCCTGCACCAATTGAAGAAAATCAGTATATGCCATTTCCAATCCTCCGGTCACTTATTTATATTTCCTTATTTATACTGAATCATCCGGCTGATATACTTACCGATAATATCGAATTCGATATTTACCACACTGCCAATCTCAAACGTATGGAAGTTCGTATGCTCGTATGTATAAGGAATGATAGCTACCTGAAAAGTATCATCCGTCGGATTACATACCGTCAGGCTAACACCGTTCACAGTCACCGAACCTTTATCCACAGTGATATATCCACGTTTCGCCATCTCCTTGTCAAACGCATATCGGAATGTAAAATACCAGCTGCCTTCCGCGTCCTTAATATCGATACAAGTGGCGGTTTGGTCTACATGTCCCTGAACGATATGTCCGTCCAGCCGGCCATTCATCATCATACTACGTTCAACATTCACCTTATCCCCCACTTTCAGCAGACCGAGATTAGAACGTTCCAATGTTTCTTTCATGGCAGTCACCGTATACGTATCATCCGTCAGAGTCACCACTGTCAGGCATACGCCATTGTGAGAAATACTCTGGTCGATTTTCAACTCATTCACAAACGAACACTTAAATGTAAAGTGTATATTCTCCTGGTCTTTCACCAGCGCTACCAAAGTAGCATATTCTTCTACGATTCCAGAAAACATAATTCTATTTACGATTTTACGATTTACAAATTACGATTGAAAATACTCTTTTAATGCAAGGGTCAAAGATACGAATTAGAAAGGAGCTTAAAAAATAAGAGCAAAAAAAAATGGGGCTTTTCACAAAGCTCCATTTTTCAGTTTTCAATAGGTATTAGTTTTTTTTTAAGGTAAAAAGATTGTTTTCAGGATAACGGTGCAAATATAGGCGGTTTTACCGATACTATCCAAATTATAAAACATGTCATATAACATCTTTTTGAAAATTCTTTGGATTTATTATCATTTGAAGCAAAATCTCCTGTAACTTGTCCGTTACAGGAGACAAATATAAGATAATTTTTTAAGGAGCCCTAATTTCTGTTTAAAAATCCGCAAAAAAATCACCTTTCCGGATAGTTTTCGTCCGTTTTGCCACGATGTTTTAACACTTTGGCGTCAATGAAGAAAACAATCTCTTCGGCAATGTTAGTAATATGATCTCCCGAACGTTCCAGTTTACGGAACACACTGACCAAATCTACGCAGGTATGTACAGCTTCCGGATGTTCGATAATATAGTCAGAAAGAATACCTGTCGCATCCGCATTAATTTCATCCAGCAAATTATCCTTGGCAAACACTCCCGCTGCCAGGTCATTACTCTCTTCATTCAAGGCACGCTTCGCCAGTTCCAGCATCGACAACACTTCTGCCTGCATCTCTGCCAAACGAAGACGGTTCAATAACTCCGCATCCAACACCGGCTCTTTGCAACGAAGTACAAAGCGGGCAATACCTTCCGCAAAGTCGCCCAAGCGTTCCAGATTCGTATTGATCTTCAGCATAGCCAATACAAAGCGGAGGTCAATCGCCACCGGATTATATAATGCGATAATATCTTCCACATCGCTATCTATCTTCAATTCAAAAGCATTCACCCGACGCTCGCGAACCATCACTTGTTGAGCCAACTCCTTGTCGAGGGTCAACACAGCCTCTCCGGCACGGTCAAGCTGGTTGTACACCAAGGTCCACATTTCATCAATTTCCTTCTTCAATAAGATAAGTTCCGATTCTATAAACTTTACCATAGTCTATTATATATAAATGATTAATATTCTTCCAATTAGATTTCAGAGATAAATTTTAGGCACGGATTATACGGATTCCACGTTTTTTAGAAATATGCTTGTATAAAACAACAGCGTAATCCGTGCCAAATTCATTACCCGAAACGTCCCGTTATGTAATTCTGGGTAGCCTCTTTTTCCGGATTGGTGAATATCTTTTTCGTTTGATCGAATTCCACCATTTCTCCCAGATAGAAAAACGCCGTCTTATCACTGACACGGGCTGCCTGCTGCATATTATGCGTAACGATTACAATCGTATAATCCTTCTTCAATTCATGGATCAACTCCTCCACTTTAGCCGTAGAAATAGGATCGAGTGCAGACGCAGGCTCATCCATCAGCAATACCGAAGGCGAGACAGCCATCGCACGGGCGATACAAAGCCGCTGTTGCTGTCCGCCGGACAGCGCATAGGCCGACTCCTTCAGCTTATCTTTCACCTCATCCCAAAGAGCCGCTCCTTTCAACGTTTCCTCCACACGATGACGGATGAAAGCATTGTCTTTTATTCCATTGACACGAAGTCCGTAAGCCACATTCTCGAATATGCTTTTCGGAAAAGGATTCGGACGCTGGAACACCATTCCTACATTCTTGCGGAGTTCGTCCACTTCCACCCCTTTTGCATATATATTATGTCCGTCGATACGGATTTCTCCCTCCAGACGAGTAGCTGGAATCAAATCATTCATCCGGTTGAAAAGCCGGAGAAAAGTGGACTTACCGCAACCGGACGGTCCGATAAAAGCGACAACCGACTTTTCCTCAATCTGCATACTGATGCCCTTCAATGCATGAAAATCTCCATACCAGAAGTTCACATCACGCGCATCTATTTTCACTGTATCCATATACTAATCTAGTTTGTTTTTACTCTTTTCTCAAAATACTTTCTCAATGCATTGGCCAGCAGATTCACGAACAGGATAATCATAATCAATACCAATGCCGTACCATAAGCCAGCGGCAATTGTGCCTCCATGTCCGTTCCACTCGTAGAAATCACATACAAATGGTAAGGCAATGCCATACACTGATCGAAAATGCCTGTCGGCAGTTGCGGCAGGAAGTATGCGGCACAAGTAAACAGAATCGGTGCCGTCTCTCCCGAAACACGTCCCAAGGCAAGAATCAAGCCTGTGATAATGTTCGGCATCCCCATCGGCAGAATGACGTGCCAGATCGTCTGCAACTTTGTTGCCCCCAAGGCCCGGCTGCCTTCACGCATACTGTCGGGAATTGCTTTCAAAGCTTCCTCCGTTGTCCGAATGACCAAAGGCACGCAAAGCAAACCTAACGTCAAAGAACCGGCCAGAATACTATCACCAAATCCCATATAATTGACAAACAACGCCATACCGAACAATCCGAATACAATGGAAGGAATACCACTCAAGTTATTGGTCATCACCCGGATAAAGCGTACCAACTTACCCTTCGGCGCATACTCATTCATATAAATCCCACTCATCACCCCTATCGGAAAGGCGAACAGCGCACTCCCCACCATCAGATAGAAAGTACCGACAATAGCCGGCCATATACCGCCACCTGTCATTCCGTCTGTAGGAGTCGAAGTGATAAAATCCCAACTGATAGCGCCGATTCCTTTATAGACGATAAATCCCAGAATCGCAAACAATATCAATACAATACAAAGACTCAACAGCCGGAAAATCCCGAAAGCAAGTTTCTGCGAACGGTGCTTAGTTTTATTATTACTCCGTATTTCCATCTTATTTACTACGTTTTAATCCTTTAGAAGAAATATATTCCACACTAAAGTTGATAATCAATGTTATGAAGAACAGTACGACACCCAACAGGAACAACGCCTGATAATGCGGACCACCCGCAGGAGCTTCTCCCAATTCGGCCGCAATCGTAGCCGGAATGGTACGCAAAGGTTCAAGGATTGTTGTCGGAATCACAGCCGCATTACCCGTCACCATCAATACCGCCATCGTCTCCCCGATAGCACGTCCGATACCGAGTACCACACCGGATGTAATACCCGAAATAGAATAAGGAATCACTACCTTATATATTGTCTGCCACTGCGAAGCACCCAATGCCAGACTCGCCTCACGCATCGCACGCGGACAGTTGCGCATCGCGTCTTCCGTCACCGTTATGATAGTAGGCAATGCCATAATGGCCAGTACGATACTTCCCGCCAAGCCACTTTCTCCTACCGGGAGATCAAACAAATTCTGAATCAACGGAACAATGACAATCAGTCCGAAAAAGCCATAAACAACGGAAGGAATACCGCTCAACAGTTCGATAATCGGTTTCAGCCAGTTCCGCACTTTCGGGTTAGCCACTTCAGACATATAGATAGAAACCGAAAGCCCGAACGGCAAAGCAAAAAGAATGGCAAACAGGCTCACCCACAACGTACCGGTAATCAACGGCAGAAAGCCGAATTGAGCAGCCGGAGTGGCCGTAGGAAACCATTCGGCACCCGCAAATACATCCTTTACGGAAATAGTGTTATCCTCTATGAAATGTACCGCGTCCGGATGAACAATAAATTTCTGCGGAACAAAAGCTACGATGCCGGGTGTTTTCTCCACCAGCTCCGTAATCTTATCGCCTGCATATTCATAAGCCGGTCCCAACTCCTCTTCTGTATAATACTGTGTTATATCCTCCAAACGAAAAACCCGGATAGGGAGATTTTCCCCACCGAGTTCCTTCCAATTTGTGATCTCTTCGTCAAAAACATTTTTTATCTGTGCGGGGCTCAACACGCTAACCTTGTTGCCCTTATTCAACGCCAACACATATCCCTCTTCAATCACTTTGCTCTTGAACAGCCCGAAAGCTTCAGTGAAAAGGAAGAGTACAATCAGCAGAATAGTAATACTTGTCACAAAGCCGCTACAAGTCAACATTCCTTCTATAATCTTTTCAAATACCTTTTTCATATACCTACTATGATTTCTGATGCAAAGAAAGCGTCTCTTTATTAAGGAGGTGTGACTAACGTTTGAAGGAAATGTTTCAATCATGTTACGTTTGTGTTACAAGTATCATTTCCACTCCGGATGAAACGGAAATGTAATATCCGATTGCTTAATTTGCAACGTTAATAAAAAGAAGAAATATGAAAGTGAGAAGAAACTTATTAATCGCCCTTTCCTTACTCTCGCTCGGTGCCAACGCACAACGTATTAAAGGTAGCGATACGGTACTGCCTGTCGCGCAACAGACAGCAGAGCGGTTTATGAACCAGCATCCGGAGGCCCGTGTCACTGTAACCGGTGGCGGAACCGGTGTAGGCATCTCCGCTTTAATGGATCATACAACGGACATCGCAATGGCTTCCCGCCCGATCAAGTTCAGCGAAAAGATGAAAATAAAAGGGGCCGGAGAAGAAGTAGACGAAGTGATTGTTGCCTACGATGCTCTTGCCGTGGTGGTACATCCCTCCAATCCGGTGAAGCAGCTGACCCGCCAACAACTGGAAGATATTTTCCGGGGAAAGATAAGCAATTGGAAACAGGTAGGTGGAGATGATCGCAAAATAGTGGTTTACTCGCGCGAAACATCGTCCGGTACTTACGAATTTTTCAAAGAGAGCGTACTGAAAAATAAAAACTACATGGCAAGCAGCCTTTCCATGCCGGCAACAGGTGCCATCATCCAGTCTGTCAGCCAGACCAAAGGAGCCATCGGATATGTCGGACTGGCATACGTATCTCCCCGTGTCAAAACGCTTTCCGTATCCTACGACGGAACCCACTATGCCACGCCTACGGTAGAGAACGCCACCAACAAGACCTACCCCATCGTCCGCCCGCTTTATTACTACTACAATGTAAAAAATAAGGAACAAGTTTCACCCCTGATTCAGTTTATTCTCTCGTCCGACGGACAGGACATTATAAAAAAGAGCGGTTATATTCCGGTTAAATAAAAAAAATGTCCTACTTTTGTAGCCTAAATACAGATAACATTAACCGTTATGACAGATATTAAAAACGAAGAAGCAGGCGAAAAGAAAAGCTTGAACTTTATTGAACAGGCAGTAGAGAAAGACTTGAAAGAAGGTAAAAATGGTGGAAAAGTGCAGACACGCTTCCCGCCCGAACCTAACGGTTACCTTCACATCGGCCATGCCAAAGCTATTTGCCTTGATTTCGGCATCGCTGAAAAACACGGCGGTGTATGTAACCTTCGTTTCGACGACACAAACCCGACCAAGGAAGATGTGGAATATGTAGAAGCTATCAAAGAAGACATTCAATGGTTGGGATACCAGTGGGGAAACGAATATTACGCTTCCGACTACTTCCAACAATTATGGGACTTCGCTATCCGCCTGATTCAGGAGGGAAAAGCATATATTGACGAACAAAGCTCCGAACTGATCGCACAGCAAAAAGGTACTCCTACCCAACCAGGTGTGGAAAGCCCTTACCGCAACCGTCCTATCGAAGAAAGCCTCGAACTTTTTAAGAAAATGAATAGCGGCGAGATTGAAGAAGGCGCTATGGTGCTCCGTGCCAAGATTGACATGGCCAACCCGAATATGCACTTCCGCGATCCGATTATTTATCGTGTAGTGAAACACCCGCACCACCGTACAGGCACTACCTGGAAGGCTTATCCGATGTATGACTTCGCTCACGGACAGAGTGACTTCTTCGAAGGAGTGACTCACTCTCTGTGTACACTCGAATTTGTGGTACACCGTCCTCTTTACGACCTCTTCATCGACTGGCTGAAAGAAGGAAAAGACCTGAACGACAACCGTCCCCGTCAGACTGAATTCAACAAACTGAACCTAAGCTACACCCTGATGAGCAAGCGTAACCTCCTCACGCTGGTGAAAGAAGGATTGGTGAACGGATGGGACGACCCTCGTATGCCGACTATCTGCGGTTTCCGCCGTCGCGGTTATTCACCGGAGTCTATTCATAAATTTATTGATAAAATCGGATATACCACATACGATGCCCTGAATGACATCGCCCTGTTGGAAAGCTCCGTTCGGGATGACCTGAACAGCCGTGCCATCCGTGTATCGGCAGTGATCAACCCGGTTAAACTGATCATCACCAACTATCCGGAAGGACAGGTTGAAGAATTGGAAGCAATCAACAACCCGGAAGATCCGGAAGCAGGAAGTCACCTGATCGAATTCAGCCGCGAACTGTGGATGGAACGCGAAGACTTCATGGAAGACGCTCCCAAGAAATACTTCCGCATGACACCGGGACAGGAAGTACGCCTCAAAAATGCCTATATCGTAAAATGCACCGGTTGCAAGAAAGACGAAAACGGCGTAATAACAGAAGTATATTGCGAATATGACGCTAATACCCGTAGCGGTATGCCGGATGCAAACCGTAAGGTGAAAGGCACGCTCCATTGGGTAAGCTGCAATCACTGCCTGCAAGCAGAAGTACGTTTGTACGACCGCCTGTGGAAGGTGGAAAACCCACGCGACGAACTGGCTGCCATCCGCGAAGCAAAAAATTGCGAAGCATTGGAAGCCATGAAAGAAATTATCAATCCGAACTCATTGAAAGTTCTGCCCAACTGCTACATAGAGAAGTTCGCAGCTACCCTGCCTACCCTCTCCTACCTGCAGTTCCAACGGATCGGTTACTTTAATATCGACAAAGAATCAACCCCGGAAAAACTGATTTTCAACCGTACAGTAGGACTGAAAGACACATGGGGGAAGATCAATAAATAACTAAGCTTTCAAGCTTAACTTTATAATGGGGCTGTGTCAAAAGGATGATTATAAAACTTTTGCAACAGCCCCATCTTAGCAATTAAAAAATTAAAATAAAAATGGGTAGAAAAAATTCACCATCAGCCAAAAAGGAACTAGCCACACTAATCACAAACTACGAAGAAGCAAAAGCAGAAAACCGACAACTTTATCTGGATGCTGACCAACTGGCCGACATCGCTGACTGGTATGCCTCCGAACGAAAATTTGAAGAAGCACAAGAAGTGATCACTTACGGACTTAAAATACATCCGGGAAATACAGATTTGCTCATCGAACAAGCTTATCTTTACCTGGACACCCAAAAACTGCAAAAAGCAAAGAAAGTAGCAGATTCAATCAACGAAGATTTTGACTCGGAAGTGAAACTGCTGAAAGCCGAACTATTGCTGAATGGAGGAAAACTGGAAGAAGCCCAATGGTTACTAAGTACGATAGCGGATGCCGACGAACTGGAAACAATCATTGATGTCGTATTTCTCTATCTGGACATGGGATACCCGGACGCAGCCAAAGAATGGCTCGACCGAGGTAAATCGCGTTATGCCGAAGATGAAGAATATATGGCCCTCACAGCCGATTATCTGGCATCGACCCACCAAGTAGAATCAGCCATCATCTATTACAACAAACTCATCGACAAATCCCCTTTCAACCCTTCCTACTGGATGGGACTGGTGAAATGTTACTTTGTACAGGAACAGATAGACAAAGCCATCGAAGCCTGTGATTTTGCATTGGCAGCCGACGATCAGTATGGAGAAGCCTACGCTTATAAAGCGCATTGTTTTTTCTATCTGAACAATTCGGATGATGCCATCGAGAATTACCAAAAAGCGATCGAACTTAAATCCATCCCCCCCGAACTGGGTTATATGTTTATGGGAATATCCTACGGCAATAAAGAAGAATGGCAGAAAGCCGATGACTATTACGACAAAGTAATCGCACGTTTTGAAGAAGACGGAGACAGACAGTCTGTTCTATTAATAGACACATATACCAGCAAAGCCTTCGCCCTGTCTCATCTGGAAAGATATGAAGAAGCACATCAGCTCTGCGAGAAAGCCAAAGAGATAAACCCGACTGAAGGATTGATTTATCTGACAGAGGGAAAACTATACCTGGCAGAAGAACTGGAAGATGAAGCAGCCTTGTCTTTCGAAAAAGCGATAGAGATTAACTCTAACATAGAAATGTGGTATATGATCGCCTCTGCTTATTCGGAAAGTGACTATCTGATAGAAGCCAAAGAATACTTTGAAAAAGTACACCAGATGAATCCGAAATACGAAGATGTGACGGAGAAATTGAGTGTACTTTGCCTCATGCACGGTGAAATCGACAACTTCTTTAAATACAACAAAGAATGTGAGCATCCACTGGAAGAAGATATGATTCTGGATCTGTTAAATAGTCCCGAACATAGGGAGGAAGATGAAAGAACTCTCAAAGAAGTGTGGGAACGCATGAAAAAAGAGAATAAGAAAAAGAAGAAAGGAAAAAAATAAATCAAAATAATAAATTCTATCCTCAAAAAACATGGAATCAGTAGCAGAACTTCTTAAATGGGTATTAGAAAACTTGAACTATTGGGTAGTCACCATTTTTATGGCTATCGAAAGTTCTTTTATTCCCTTCCCCTCGGAAGCCGTAGTGCCACCTGCCGCATGGAAAGCTATGGCAGACGACAGTATGAATATCTTTCTCGTGGTCCTATTTGCCACCATAGGAGCCGATATCGGTGCATTAGTAAATTATTACCTGGCACGTTGGCTGGGTCGTCCTATTGTCTATAAATTCGCCAACAGCCGTTTAGGGCACATGTGCCTTATTGACGAGGAAAAAGTACACCATGCAGAAGAATATTTCAGAAAGCACGGCGCAGCCTCCACTTTCTTTGGCCGTCTCATTCCGGCTGTACGCCAACTTATCAGTATTCCCGCAGGATTAGCCGGCATGAAATTAGGACCTTTCCTACTTTACACCACTCTAGGCGCTGCGATATGGAACAGTGTATTGGCTCTACTCGGATACCTGATCTACCGGTTTACAGACCTCAAAACCACTAATGACGTCTATGTAATGGCAACCACATACAGCCACGAAATCGGCTATGTCATTATAGCAGTGGTGGTGTTAGTCATCGGGTTCCTAGCTTATAAGGGACTGAAGAAGAAAAAATAAGTATTAGGTATTAAGTACCTGCCACCAATTAATTCTTATTTTTTAGGCACGGATTACACGGATGAACGCGTTTGCTTTACAGCAATGACAACATTAAAGACCATGTAATCCGTGCCTAAATCATTATATAAACTTAAAAATTGAACTGAACACCCACTCCCAAGATCTCTTTAAATTGCACACGAGATCCTTTGGTGCCATCCTTTTGTACAATCTTCACATCATCGTCATACATCAGGTTAGTAGTGAGCGTGGTTGAAAACCATTTATTGATAATCATATTTATTTGCACTTCCCAGTTCACATCTATGTTCAATGGCTTGTGCAGATAATCGGAATATAGATCCAAACGCGAATATACCGTCATATTCTTCAAAAATTCATACTTAGCTTCTCCTTTCAAGTTAGCGCCGAAACTGGATAACAGGTGTTTGCCCGGATCCACTCCATAAGCTCCTTCGTCCGAGAGACGGTCATTAAGAACAAATGTTCCGCGCCACGCAGCAGGAGACAGTACAACGGTAAATATCTTACCCGGATCATAGGTAAATCCCAAACCGGTAGTCAAATAAGCGGGAGCCATAAATTCGGAGATAGCAACATCCTTATTGACAGAATAGTCATATCCGGGAGAGAACTGCGTCTGGAAAGTGGCGAATGCGCTGGCATACCAACTTTTGGCAATAGCATAGCCATAATTCGTATTCAAATAAATTTTATCATTAGCCTTCCTGGTTCCGTCGTCACCGGTCTTATTCAATCCATAAGCCAGTTCGATACGATTATTCCACAGATGTTTTCCTTTTTTATAATTAATCTGATAAGTGCCCTGCAAGTCAAAAGCGACAGAGTTATCACCTCCGGCAGCCCAGTTGGTCAGGCTCACCTGTGTCAGTTTCAGTCCGGCAAATCCTTCTTTTGTCCAGGGAGAAGTTTGTGTACTATCGGCAGTTTGAGCCGACAAGGTTCCAGCACCCATACATAGCAGGGTGATGAATAGAGTTTTCATCTTGTTCATGACAGTTGAGGTTTAGTGTAGAAAAAACACAACCTAACAAGAACGGAGCCTTGGCAGTTTACCAAGTCTTTTTACCAGTTCCCATTAGGTCAAAATCTTTAAATAAATATTAGGTTATACGTATTAAGTATTAACCGTAGTCGTTTATTAGCTGCCATTAATACTTAATACTCTATGCTTAAATTACTTTACAGCTGCCAAAGCCTTATCATAGTCAGGCTCCTGGGTGATTTCAGGAACAAGTTCCGTATAAGCAATCTTGCCATCCTTACCAATCACAATTACCGCACGAGCCAAAAGTCCTGCCAACGGACCGTCTGCCATACGCACTCCATAGCTTTCGTCGAAATCAGAGAAGCGGAAATCAGACAATGGAATTACATTTTCAATACCTTCTGTAGTACAGAAACGACCGTGCGCAAAAGGAAGATCCTTAGAGATAGCCAATACTACCGTATCTTTCAGTCCGGCAGCCATCTTATTAAACTTACGTACAGAAGTTGCACATACGCTGGTATCCAGGCTGGGGAAAATATTTAAAATCACATTTTTACCATTCAAATCTTTCAGAGAGAAAGAAGATAAATCTGTTTTTACCAGCTCGAAATCAGGAGCTACCTTACCAACTTGTATAAATTCACCGATTAGTTTCACCGGTTGTCCTTTGAAATTTGTTGTTGCCATAATGCATCTATATTTAAATTTTACTTTATATAGGAAACAACTATTCCCCCAAATATGTTCACGGAAAACCTTTTCTAAATTCAATTTGTTATTCCACAACGAAATCATCTTAGTATTCAATTTAAAATATAAAATGTATGGAAACAGTATTCAATGAGATTCAACATTCAGTAAAAAATTGGTGGACTTCTCTTCTTTTGGGAATTGTGTATATCATTGTAGCTCTTTGGCTCATGTTCTCACCCGTGAGCACCTATGTAGCTTTAAGTATCATTTTCAGCGTATCGATGTTGATAAGCGGTATTTTGGAAATCATCTTCGCTTTTAGCAACCGGAAAGGTGTCCCGAGTTGGGGATGGTATATCGTAGGCGGACTGATCGACCTTGTTCTGGGTATCTACCTGATTGCCTACCCAATGGTCAGCATGGAAGTCATTCCCTTTATCATAGCCTTCTGGCTTATGTTCCGCGGCTTCTCCTCCACCGGCTATTCCATCGACTTGAAACGTTACGGAACCCGCGATTGGGGCTGGTACATGGCTTTCGGTATCCTTGCCATTCTGTGTTCTCTTTTAATATTATGGCAACCTGCCATAGGAGCACTCTACGCAGTCTACATGATTTCTTTTACTTTCCTCATCATCGGGCTTTTCCGTGTCATGCTTTCATTTGAACTAAAAAATCTGCATAAAAGAAAATAAAAATCTTTCGGCACTTACTTTGGTATTTTGTTTATCTTTGTAGGCAATTTACATGAATCAATTAATTAAAAAGGAAGAAAATTATGGCAATGCATACATGGTTTGAGTGCAAAATCCGTTATGAGAAAGTAATGGAAAACGGAATGCAGAAGAAAGTAACTGAACCTTATCTTGTTGATGCACTCAGCTTTACAGAAGCAGAAGCACGGATTATCGAAGAAATGACTCCGTTTATCTCCGGAGAATTTACCGTTTCGGACATCAAACGTGCCAACTATAGCGAACTATTCCCCAGTGACGAAGAAAGTGCCGACCGCTGGTTCAAATGCAAACTTATTTTTATCACGCTCGATGAAAAAAGCGGTGCGGAAAAAAAGACTTCCACTCAAGTATTGGTACAAGCTGCCGACTTGCGTGATGCAGTGAAAAAGCTGGATGAAGGAATGAAAGGAACCATGGCAGATTATCAGATCGGTATGGTATCCGAAACTCCGCTCATGGATGTATATCCTTACAGCGCCGAACCGAATGACAAACCGGAGTTTGATCCGTCAAAAGCATAAGTAACAATGAGTATTGCTGACAATTTAAAGCAAGTACTGGCCGAACTCCCTCAAGGGGTCCGGCTGGTTGCTGTCTCAAAATTCCATCCCAATGAAGCAATAGAAGAAGCATATCAGGCGGGACAGCGTATTTTTGGAGAAAGCAAAGTGCAGGAAATGACAGCTAAATACGAAAGTTTGCCAAAAGATATCGAATGGCATTTTATCGGGCACCTGCAAACGAATAAAATCAAATACATGATACCATACGTAGCGATGATTCATGGAATTGATAGTTATAAACTGCTGGCCGAAGTCAACAAACAAGCTGTCAAGGCCGGACGTACTGTGAACTGCCTGTTGCAGATTCACGTTGCGCAGGAAGAAACCAAATTTGGTTTCAGTCCCGAAGAATGTAAAGAGATGCTGAATGCCGGAGAATGGAAAGAGTTGGCTCATGTGCGCATCTGCGGATTAATGGGTATGGCCAGCAACACCGATCGAATCGAACAAATCAACCGGGAGTTTTGTTCACTAAACAGACTCTTTAACGAGATAAAAACAACTTGGTTCACACACTCTGATACTTTCTGCGAACTATCAATGGGAATGTCACATGACTATCACGAAGCCATTGCCGCAGGAAGTACGCTGGTACGAGTAGGAAGCAAGATTTTCGGAGAAAGAAATTACTGATTAAGTATTAAAAAACATATTGCTATGACCGATTTAAAAACTACTTTCGCAGGGCTTTCTCTTAGAAACCCTATCATCATCAGTAGCTCAGGGCTGACCAATAGTGCCGGAAAAAACAAAAAATTGGCCGAAGATGGCGCCGGTGCTATCGTTCTGAAATCACTGTTTGAGGAACAGATCATGCTGGAAGCAGATCAACTGAAAGACCCGGCTTTCTATCCGGAAGCCAGTGACTATCTGGAAGAATATATCCGTGAGCATAAGTTGTCCGAATACCTGACTTTGATAAAAGAAAGCAAAAAGGTATGCCCCATTCCCATCATTGCCAGCATCAACTGCTACACTGACTCCGAATGGATCGACTTTGCAAAGCAAATTGAAGAAGCCGGCGCCGATGCATTGGAAGTCAATATCCTCGCCTTACAATCAGAAGTGCAATATACATACGGTTCATTCGAACAACGCCACATCGACATTCTCCGCCACATCAAGCAGACGGTTAACATTCCCGTTATCATGAAGCTGGGCGATAACCTGACCAATCCTGTGGTATTAATCGATCAGTTGTATGCCAACGGTGCAGCCGCAGTTGTTCTCTTCAACCGGTTCTATCAGCCGGATATCAACATCGAAAAGATGGAGCATATTTCAGGAGAAATATTCAGTAATGCTTCCGACCTCGCCACTCCGCTCCGCTGGATCGGAATTGCGTCCGCAGTAGTAGACAAGATCGACTATGCGGCTTCCGGTGGTATTGCCAACGCAGAATCAGTAGTAAAAGCAATCCTTGCCGGTGCTTCAGCCGTAGAAGTATGTAGTGCAGTCTATCTGAATACAAACGCATTCATCGGAGAAGCCAATCGCTTCCTCTCTGCATGGATGGAACGCAAAGGATTCGAAAATATAGCTCAATTCAAAGGCAAACTGAATATCAAAGACATTAAAGGCGTCAATACATTCGAACGTACACAATTCCTTAAATATTTCGGAAAAAAAGAATAATAAGGAAAAGCAAGAAGTAAAAATCAGGCACGGATTACACGGATTACGCGGTTTAAGATAATTGGAGAAACCGTAAAATCCGTGTAATCCGTGCCAAATTTATTTTTTCATCATTACAGCAGGTTACTTGCCAACTCACTCAATTCACTTCGTTCACCTTTCAGCAGATTAACGTGTGCAAAGATATTCTGATCTTTCATACGATCAATCATATATACCAGACCATTGGACTGACTGTCCAGATAAGGTTGGTCAATCTGTTGGATATCTCCCGTAAACACCATTTTCGTACCTTCGCCCGCACGGGTGATGATTGTCTTTATTTCATTCGGCGTCAGGTTCTGCGCTTCATCAATGATGCAATACATCTCGCTCAAACTACGTCCCCTGATAAAGGCCAAAGCTTCAATCACCAGCTGTTCGCTTTTCTGCATATCTTCTATCCGCTTCACTTCAGTAGAGTTTGCTGCAAACTGACGCTTTATCACGTTCAGGTTATCAAATAATGGCTGCATATAAGGAGCTACTTTCTCTTGTGCATCTCCCGGAAGGAAACCGATGTCTTTGTTAGAAAGCGCTACAACAGGACGTGCCAGCAAAATCTGTTTGTAGTCGGTCAGTTTACCCAACGCGGCAGCCAAAGCCAGCAATGTCTTACCAGTTCCCGCTTTTCCTGTCAGAGCCACCAGTTTGATATTCGGATCATTCAAAATTTCAAAAGCAAAACTCTGTTCCGCATTCCGGGGTTCGATTCCATAGTTCTTCCCTTTCATCACACGGATAATAGAATGGGTAAAAGGATTGTAGCGTGCCAATACACTGTTCCTATCACTCTTCAACACAAAACATTCATTGGGATGAATCAAATCCTTAAAGTCGAATTCACTCAAGTCAATACCTTCTTTAGAAGAATAAATGCGGTCGATCAATGCAGGATCTACATTTTCAAAAATCTCATTGGATTTCTCGAACACATCTACATTCACCACCTTATCCGTAATATAATCTTCGCAAAGCAGACCGATTGAACGAGCTTTCATACGTAGATTCACATCCTTGGTCACTAAGATAGACTTCATTTTCGGATATTTGTCGGTCAGATATTCGGTTGCCGCCAGAATCAGATGGTCAGGTTTCTTTATTGGAAACGATTCCCAAACTTTGGTAGCCGGCACATTGCTTGTCACGACAAACAGGCGTCCTAATCCTTCGCCAAGTTTCACCCCGTCGGAGAAAAGCTCGTCGCTAGTCAATACATCCAATTCGCGTACGAACTCACGAGCATTGAAGTTAATCTGTTCGTTTCCTTTTTTGAACTTATCCAGTTCTTCGAGTACAACAAGAGGGAGGTAAATATCATTTTCCTGAAAATTCTTCAAGCAATTGTAGTCGTGAAGAATAACATTTGTGTCTAACACAAAATTTTTCTTAGTTCCCATGATTTCTTAGATTTAAATGTTGATATTTGCAATCTCATTCGGCAATCCCCGCATTTACGGTTAGATTGACGGTTCTAAAGATAAACAAATTAACGGGCAATAAAGATTGCCCGAAGTTAAATATTATAAAACATGGACTATCAGAACACTTTAAAGTACTTATATGAGAGTGCGCCAATGTTTCAACAAATAGGAAGCAAAGCATATAAGCCAGGTTTAGAGACCACTCATAAATTAGACGAACATTTCGGGCATCCTCATCAACAATTCAAAACGATACATATCGCCGGAACCAATGGAAAAGGGTCCTGCTCACATACTATCGCAGCCGTATTACAGTCCGCCGGGTACCGGGTAGGCTTATTCACTTCCCCCCATTTGGTCGACTTCCGCGAACGTATCCGCATCAATGGAGAAATGATGCCGGAAGAATATGTAGTCAACTTCGTAGAAGAGCACCGCTCATTCTTCGAACCGCTCCATCCTTCGTTTTTTGAACTGACCACTGCCATGGCGTTCCGCTATTTTGCGGACCAAAAAGTAGACGTAGCCGTTATCGAAGTAGGAATGGGCGGACGCTTGGATTGCACCAACATCATTCACCCCGATTTATGTGTCATCACTAATATCAGTTTTGACCACATGCAATATCTAGGAAATACCCTGACAAAAATAGCCAAAGAAAAG
This sequence comes from Bacteroides luhongzhouii, assembly GCF_009193295.2. Lineage (NCBI taxonomy): Bacteria > Pseudomonadati > Bacteroidota > Bacteroidia > Bacteroidales > Bacteroidaceae > Bacteroides > Bacteroides luhongzhouii. The sequence continues at coordinate 4,827,498 of NZ_CP059973.1, forward strand.
GCAGGCATTATAAAAGAAGGGGTTCCGGTAGTCATTGGCAGAGCTAAAGGCAGCGTGAAACGTGTGTTCACCATGAAAGCCAAAGAAATGAATGCGCCTATCAACTATGCAGAATCCATTCTCCCGTACAATCCTACCGACTGGCTTCCCTATCCGGAAATGCAGGCATTAAGAAAACGTCTGGATAATGTCCTGCAAGACTTGATAAAAGAGACTCACCAATCATCTGAAAGTGCACAGGAATCCAAAGAAATATTGCTTTTCCTGCATCCGGCAGACAGCATTAAAGCATTAGACAAAATACTCGACAAGAGAAAAGATGCTATCCGAATTGTCAATGAAATGTTTCCTGCAGGTCTTTTTATGGAATTAAGCGGTCTCTGTCAACATGAAAATATTCTCACCATCCTGTCTGCTCTTGATGAGCTGACAAAAATAGGTTATCGTATCTGTCCTCAGGATTATCTCAATGGTTTTGCCGATGTATGCAAACTCACCGGGCTGATGGGACGCTGGCAGAAAGTGCACAGCTATCCGGATATCATCTGCGACACGGGACATAATGTGGATGGAATCAAATATGTCTGCGGGCATCTTGATTTCCTTCATCAGAAATTCAACCAGAAGCTGCACATCGTATTCGGCATGGTGAACGATAAAGATATCAGCAGTGTCTTGCAAGAGTTACCGAAAGATGCCACCTATTATTTTACCAAAGCAAGCGTGAAACGCGCACTCCCGGAAAATGAGCTATTGGCACTAGCCCAAAAAGCAGGCTTGAAAGGTACCACCTACCCCACTGTCGTAGAGGCCGTGCAGGCAGCAAAAAAGAACTGCCCCCAAAAAGATCTGATCTTTGTAGGAGGCAGCAGTTTTATTGTCGCAGATTTGTTAGCGAACCGCGATACACTCAATCTCCACTAACGCATCCTTGGGCAGAGCTTTTACGGCAACCGCCGAACGTGCCGGAAAGGCTCCGTCAAAATACGTGGCATATACGCCATTCATCCCTGCAAACAGGGACATATCCTGAAGAAATACAGTAGTTTTGACAATGTTTCCCATTGTCAATCCTGCTTCTTCCAGAATGTGTTTGATATTCTCCAACGACTGGCGAGCCTGTCCTTCTATCCCTTCAGCCATCTGTCCCGTAGCGGCATCAATAGGCAACTGACCGGACACAAATACCATACCATTGGCTTCTATCGCCTGACTATAAGGGCCGATAGCCCCCGGAGCTTTCTCACTGCTAATTACTTTTTTCATATCTATTTCTTTTTTTGTTTTACTAGATTTCAAAGATAAAAATAAATTCCGAATAAGATTGACAGAACAGGTCATCTATTCCTTATCCTTCGAAATTTTGAACCCAAGTTTCATAATCAATTTCAAGGTTTCCACTGAAGAATTTCTGTCATACACCTTTTCTTCTTCAGGCAATTCTTCATACGGAACCAAACACGGATGCTGTTTCAATGCATCATCCCGCTTTTTTCCATACGTCCAACCTTGTTCTATTCTGGTCCTCGACCAGACTTCATGAACATTCTTAGCCATCTCTTCTACCAAGTATTCCAACTCCTTCGGGAGTTGGATATCTCCTGTATCCACCGGATTGGGAATATACTTTTTCATCTTACAAATCATTATTTATATGTTAACGGAACAATTTCCAATCTATCTTTTTGCCACAATGACTGCAATATATTTGATCCATTCTTCATCAGATGATAGTAGAGTTCACCAATACATTCATCGTAATCAAATATCAGCCTGATTACATTGATAAACAACGGACGATATTTTATGTTGAAAAAACAATCGGTATTTTTTTCATCCCGATGGATCAATCCGTTGATTATTTCCCGATCTGTCATATAGTTAATCTATTTTTAGTCTAAAACTTAACTCTACGACACACTGGTCGTAAGGAACTGTTTCCGGATATTTGCTTCTTACGTAGATGTTCACATTTACTTAAGTTATTAAATAACGTCTCTGAAGCAAGGTCACAAACATGAGGATTATTAAGTCTACAAATTTATATAAAATATTGAATACCAGACAGGTTAATAACAAAAAAAACTCCTGCAAAACGAAATTCGCAGGAGGCTCTATCATTTCAGCTTTTAATCAGATTATTCAGCTTTTTCTTTATCTTCTTCCACAGGCGCTTCCGCAGGTGCAGGAGCAGCTTCTACCGGCTTTTCAACCTTTACATCTTCTCTTGAAACATTCACAGTCACGTTTACAGAAGCAGGCTGTGCCTGATACGGCATACGGTTTTTCGGATCTGCCCCGTAAGGATTAGGACCTACCGTGCCATCTGCAAACAGCATGTACAATGCGAAAATCCAACCAACGATAGGAACACAGCACAACAAAATCAGCCAACCGGATTTGTTTAAGTCGTGCAGACGTTTCACACCCTGTGCCAAAGAGAACCAGATAGATGCAATCATAGCAGCAAGACCAATCAATAAACCAAATACTGATCCCCCGGCCGATCCGCTGGCAGCACCCAAAATAAATGTACCTACCCCAAGTGCCCATGCAATACTAGAAACTACACCACCGATAATGCCTGACAAAAAATACTCGATTCTACGAATACGACCGTCAAATGAAAAAGGAGCTTTGAACATAATTTATTAAGTTTTTATGAATAAATAAGTGAGTTTTTATCCGTGCTTCTCAATATGAAAGCAAAGATATAAAAAAAATTAAATAAAGAAAGAAATCGGGCAAAAAAAATGAAAAAATGCCCTATTTCCTGTATAAATCACAATTTCACCCCATCCCATTGCATCACTACCACCCACTCTTTCGGTTGGCAAATCCCATGAAAACGGTGCGGAACCGTAGCAACCACCAAATCGCAATTGGAAGCTAATACGGTTCTTAACTCCTTCAGCAACATATCCATCTGGATGATTAAATGAAGATACTCCGTCATACACCGGATCACGCGCACATACTGATAAATACACATATCCTCTCCCCGTCTTATCTCCCCCAGTGTTTTGGGAGAGATAGCAAGTTCGCTGATAAAAAAGCTATTACTAAAAATACGATCCGTTCCCATTAAAGCCAATACCAAATTGCTCAAAAACTCATATGGTTCCTGTTTTTCTTTTGCCATGTCATTCTACTATTAATAATTTATAATATTTCAGTTTTTATTTGCTTTATCAAGTACTATCCACATAGGGAAGCAACCCTATTTTTAATATCCCGACCTTTGTTCCCGTTATCTGATAGTCAGGTAACTCAATCTTACAAAAAACAATTTTATATGAAAGCCTTAGAAGAAATCAAAGTCTCGGTTTACGAGAACGTGTATTCAAAAAAGCCCAAAGTCATGTCTTTCCTTGAAGTCATCATTATGTGTATTCACCCGGTCTATGCCTCTATCGTAAACGCTATCCGCCGATACTATGCAGAAGGAGACCATGCCGCGGCACAGAAGTTGAAGAGCCAACTCCCCTGTTTCACTCCGGCAGGAACTTTTGACGGAGCACATGCCATCAAAAACTTCCTCCTCCCCAGTCATATTATCGGGCTCGACTACGATCATGTAAAAGATCGTCTTCAAGTCATCCAACGTTGTGCGGCAGATCCCCATACGGTAGCGGCCATAGAAAGTCCTACCGACGGAGTGAAAGTTTTCGCCTATGTGGAAGGTATCGAAAACCGCCATCGTGAAGGGCAGCAATTAGTGAGCCGTTACTACAATCAATTGTTGGGATTGGAGAGTGATCCGGCCTGCAAGGACGAAAGTCGCCTATGTTATTTCAGTTATTCGCCCAATGGATATGTTGCCGGTCTTTATCAGGCATTTGTGTTGGAACCACATCTAAAAGAGGAAGCAAACGCTTTCTCTGAAAATGAAGTACGTCCTCCCTTTCCCCTCCAGGATAATACCCCGAAAAACGTGTCTGAAGCAGAAATCGCCCAATTTATTTCGTCCTATATTTTCCTCCATCCCCTGACAGCCGGACAACGTCATTCCAACGTCTTCAAACTGGCCTGCGAAGCCTGCCGCCGACACTATCCGCAAGAAAGCATATTACGTGAACTTACTGCATTTTTCGAGCATACAGATTTTCGTCCCGAAGAATTGACAAGTGTTTTATCATCTGGATACAAGCAAGTTAACGAGCACGCACCTGCTTCCTCTACAGCCACCTCTTCTTCCTTTCAAAAGGACATAAGGACAAAAATCCCCTATGGTACTTTAGAAAACTCCGATAGCACCGAAGAAGCCTATTGGCTGGGAGAAGAATTCAGGAAAGGAACACCTTTATTCCCTCGCGATTTGTACAATAATCTTCCCGATCTACTGAATGACTGTATCATTGAAGACGCAAGCGACCGAGAACAAGACATCTCCCTCCTTTCCGATCTTACCGCACTAAGTGCGGCACTTCCACAAACTTTCGGAATTTATAACCACAAAAAATATTCCCCCCATTTGTTCTGTGTCATATTTTCTTCTGCCGGCAGCGGTAAAAGCATTGCCCAAACCGGACGCTATCTATTGGAAGAAATACAGACTGAAATACTGTCTACCAGTGAATCCATGTTAAAAAACTACCATACAGCGCACAATACCTGGCAAGCAGAATGTCAGCGGAAAAGGAAAAAAGGAGAAACGTGTTCCGAAGAGCCTCAAAGACCTCCTTTTAAAATGTTATTCATTCCCGCCACTACCAGTTACACCCGTATGCAAATTCAAATGCAGGACAACGGTTCGCAGGGAAGTATCATTTTCGATACGGAAGCCCAAACGCTCTCCACGGCCAATCATCTGGATTGTGGTAACTTCGATGATATGCTCCGCAAAGCTTTTGAGCACGAAAACATTGATTCTTCCTATAAAGCCAACGGTATCATCCCAATCTATATCCGTTATCCCAAATTAGCTTTGCTTCTAACGGGCACTCCCGGACAGATAGACTGTTTGTTAAACAGTTACGGGAACGGACTTCCCAGCCGTATTCTGGCTTACACTTTCCGTGAAGCTCCCCACTGGAAAGAGATGGGTGATGATTGTATTTCATTGGAAGACTCTTTCAAGCCGATTGCCCATCGTGTCTACGAACTATATAACTTCTGCCTGGCGCATCCTGTTTTATTTCATTTCACCCGTCCGCAATGGAACCGTCTGAATGAGATTTTCTCACGTATGCTGTCCGAGGTAGCGATGGAGGGCAATGATGACCTTCAAGCCGTAGTGAAGCGCTATGCTTTTCTGGTGATGCGTATCAGCATGATTCAGACCCGCATCCGGCAATTTGAGGCAACCGATCTCTCCTCCGAAATTTATTGTATAGATGCCGATTTCGAGCGATCTCTTCAAATCGTTCTATGTTGTTACGAACACAGCCGTCTGTTACACTCATCCATGCCGGCTCCTGCAGTCCGTCCTCTGAAGAATCCGGACATTATTCGCAATTTCGTCAATGAGTTGCCTGACAGCTTCACTACAGATGAAGCAATTCAGATTGGCGCAAAATACGATTTCAACCTTCGTAAGGTTACACGTCTTCTAAAATCACTTAACGGAATAAAAATCAGCAAGGTATCTCATGGTTCTTATACTAAGATGAATAAATAACAGTCATAGGTGTCTTTTTGTCCTTTTGTCCTTTTGGAGAATCGGAAAAACATCGGGAGATTTGAAAAAAACATCTCAATAATTGAAATCAAACATTGGGAAGTTTCGATACAAATCTCCCAATGTTTTTTCTTTTTATCTATGCGCCCGTGTACGTCACTATGCGTCATGTCACTTTTCCAATGTATTACTTTTGTCATGTAATCGATTACAAGACAATTAAAAATTAGAAATTAAAAATTAAAAGTTTATGGCACAGAATTACACTCTCATGGCTCGCAAGAACCTGTTGAAACCTGATGAAACTCCGAAGTACTATGCAGTGGCGCGTAGCGGTCGCAAAGTAACGGTCAAGGAAGTCTGCAAACGAATTACCGAACGTTCTTCTTACTCCAAAGGAGAATTGGAAGGTTGTATCGGTGAGTTCCTGCTCGAAATCGTCAATGTACTGGAGGAAGGAAACATCGTACAGATGGGTGATCTGGGAAATTTCCGTATGAGTATCAAGACGGGTACTCCTACTGATACGGTAAAAGAATTCAAGGCATCGTGTATCGATAAGGGCAAAGTGCTTTTTTATCCGGGAAGTGATCTTCGCAAACTGTGTAAGACGCTGGATTATACATTGTACAAGAGTGATTCTTCCGCAGATTCGGATAAAGATCCACTTCCTGATGATGGTGAGGACAATCAAGGAGGATCCGGTAGCGGAGAAGCTCCGGACCCGGCAGCATAATCACCCGGTTGTTGATTGGTTCTTGAGTTTATAGTTTATAATGCATGAGTATCTATTCTTTAATTTAAATTCGTATGAAAAAGCAACTTTGGAAAAACATTCTCCAGTTTATCGTGACTATCGCGACTTCTATCATCTCGGCTATCGGTGTAACGTCCTGTGTGGGACATTAATCTCCTGCTGACCGATATGGAAAATTCAGAAGAAAGCTATCTCCCACGTGAGATTAAGTTGTTGGTGATTCATTGCAGCGCAACGCGCTGCAATGTTCCCTTCACCGTAGAGCAGCTTCGCCAATGTCATCTGCAACGAGGTTTCAAGGATATAGGTTATCATTTTTACATCACTCGTAATGGGGAAGTTCACCATTGCCGGCCGGTAGCGGAACCGGGTGCGCATGTAAGAGGATTCAACCGGCACAGTATTGGAATCTGCTATGAAGGTGGACTGGATGAAGAAGGCCGTCCGGCAGATACGAGAACACAGGCACAGCGTTTTGCGTTGCTTGACTTGTTAACGATTCTCAAACATCAATATCCGGAAGCGCAAATCATGGGACATTATCAACTTAGTGCTTCGATTCATAAAGCTTGTCCCTGTTTTGACAGTCGCAAGGAGTATATGGATATATAAAAAGAACTACGGGAGCTGGCGAAAGTGCAGTCTCCCGTAGTTCTTTTTATGTTTATATCATTTAGAGATTCAATTATTACAGCATTTATAGTTCTCCCGGCTTTCCTAAATAATAGGTAATAAGCCGTACCTCTCTCACAGAAAATGCCTTTGTCTTCGGATGAAAGTCGGTAGATAGTATCTCATTCATCAATGGCTTGCATCTCCTCATCCACCTTCGGAGTTTATTGACCGAAGCACGAATCGTCAAATCAGGAAAATACATCTGCGCCAACTCTTGTTTATTATAACATTTCACTACAAAGTCTGAATGTTCCATCGTTTCTTTATTACTGTTTTATATGCTATAAAGTTACAAAAATTAGAACATATAAACAAAGAAAGAAGAGGCTATTATCCGGTATAATGGAAATAAAAAGAAATATCAACGATCTTCACAGACAGTTGATATAGTGGGAAATTCACATCGGCTTTAACCTCCGATGTCAGGGCGTAGATTAGAAATGCGCCGTCGCGCTATTTCTAATCCACAATGTAGGAGAATCATGCTGTAAACAGCATGAAGCTAGGGACCTACATTTTTTTCATCTCACATACGAAACACTCACGTGTTTATTACATCTCAACATTTTATTTTATATACAAACATCTAATTATTAACACAACTAGCTCAGTAAAAACTTCTAAAGAATTCCATCAACATACTGATACAATAACCATTAGATTTATCAATATTACAATGAATGTTTACACTCTTTACACATATTCCATATAAACAACAAGTTGCCAATAATATATCTTTTCCACATTCTACGTGGTTCTTTCAATAGCCGATAACACCACTCTAGCGAGTTCTGCTGCCACCACATAGGAGCACGTTTTACCGTTCCTGCATAAAAATCAAAAACTGCACCAATCGTACCACAATGGCAATGAATCTGTAATTCATTCCAATGAATATATATCCATTTCTCTTGTTTTGGAGCAGTCATACCTATCCATAACAAATCAGGGTTAGCTTTATTAATAGCAGTTATAATTGCATTATTCTCTTCTTCATTGAATTCTGATTTATAAGGAGGAGAATAAGTCTCTACTTCAATATTAGGAAAATCCTTTTTACTCCGTTGCTTTATCATTGACAATACCTTCTCACTGCTGCCCATAAAAAAACACTTTCCACCACTTTGATTTAGTTTTTCCATCTCAAACATGAATAAATCCCAACCAGCAATGCGTTCTTTTGGCTTAGATTTCGCATTTAGCCAACGACAAGCTTTGACAATACTTGCACCATCTGGAATTAATACATCACCTTGCCGCAAGGCTTCGGCAAAGAGCAAATCTTGCTGTGCGGTGTTATAAGAATGAGCATTAATAGTATTAATCAGCAGTTTTCCAGATGGCAAGAAAGTTAACCCTTGGCGTTTTTCCACCAAAGGTAAGTTTTTCAAATTCAATAACATTGTATATTGTAGTTTTACCTCTATAATATTGATTATATCAGAGAAAGATTCTGAGACAAAATTTCGGTTATTCGATGCTCAAAGTGCTGTTGTGTAAACTCACTATAAAATTTTTTATAACCCGCATCCCCCAATGTAGCTCTTAATTCCACATCATCTAATAATTTAGCTATGCAATCAGCTAATGAAACTGGATTTTTCTTTTCACAAATCAGACCCTCTACCCCATCTCTCACAATATCTAGTATTCCTCCTTCATCTGTTGAGATAATAGGTAGCTTATGTGCCATTGCCTCTAAAATAACCAAGGGAAAACACTCATTATAATAATAGGTGGGGAAAACAAAAATATCTGCCTGACAAAAGAAATCTTCTTTTTCTTCTCCTATTTTTCGACCGGCATAAATAACTATATTATTTAATCCTCTTTTTTCTACCTCATCAGCAAATTGTACAGCATCTATTTCTACTGTTTCTCCACCTACAAAATGGCAAACGAAAGTATATCCTTTTTCCTTCAAAATATAACAAGCATCAAGCAACGTCCACACACCTTTACTTATTAATAAATTAGAAAGAAAAAGCAAATGAGGTATTTTGTTATTCTTTCTTATTCTCCACTCTTCTTTAAGTAGTTCCGGAATGCCATTCGGACAAACATACACATCTTCCCTCTTTACATATTTTGCTATATCCCTGTACAGAGCTTCCGCTAATAGTATTACTTTCAAGTTTTTAAAGAAATGTATATATAGCAAATTATCCAACCACTTTTTTTGGCAATTTGAAACACCTTTATTATGATAATGAGCCAATACTTTACAACCCAGTCCTTTGAGTATTTGCGCCACAATAAAATCTTTATAAAATGCTTTCCCCCTAGCATTAGGAGTTATATACACTAAATCAGGATGAACACTTTTTACGAGATGAACAATCTGTTTCAATAAAAATGCATATTTCAAAATCTTTTTCAAACTAAACTGTCCTATATCAGACAAATCACCAGCTGTTGCAAGATTTATATAATAACAATCGAAAGAAGAATTTATAAGTTTACTTTCTTGAATATACTTCCCTACCATAGAAGCACCATGTATAGGAGGAGGAAGATGGAGGATGAAAAGAATACTATTTTTCATTACACATCATTTGATTTATAACCTTCAAATATTCTTTAGTTATGATGGACCATCTAAACTTATCTCGCATTTGAAAGTTCCTTTCGCCATTCTTTTCTATTAGCATAGGCTTTTTTGATAATTCAAGCAATATTGACGTTAGATCTTTTTGAGTTTTAAAATAGAAACCACCCTCTTTATTATAAATAATATCTGAAGCAACACCTACTTTCGTTGTTATAATATTAAGTCCTAAAACAAATGGTTCTGCAATACATTGCCCAAATGTTTCATTATTACTTGCTACAACAGCTGTATTACTCTTTTTATAATACGAAAGTATCTCCTTTTTTGAACAATATCCTGGAAACAAGACTTGCTGATCACATTCCAGTTCTTTACATAAATCTTTCATCTTTTGCAACAATCCCCCTCCCCCAGGCAATATCAATATAGAATCCATATCATGAGTTATACTTCGGTATTCTGCAAATGCTCTTATTATTAGATCCTGATTTTTTCCTATTCGAAATTGGGCTGGATAAATCAATCTCAACTTATCTAAAGACAATGGATGATAAAATTCTTCAAAAAAAGACTCATCAATTCCTAAAGGAAGTATCGCTGTTTTATAAGATAACCAACGAAATTTTTTTTTCAATGATGTACACATGCATATCACTTTATCCACAAAACATGTAAGAACAAACGTCAATATTAATCGAGTTAAATATGCTTTAAATCTCTCATTATTCCTATACGCATGAATGGTGTATATCATTTTAAATTTTCTAGAAGTATATAGAACATACTTCACATATATAATAAGTGCTAGTTCCCAATTTGTTTGAATGTGTATAACATCTATAGATTGTTCTTCAATAATCTGCTTTAATTGAATTGCATTCTTCTTAAAAGACTGATGTTCTGCTAAACCTGGTAATATATAATTAGGAATCAATAAAGAATTAATTTTCTCAATTAAACCAGGTTCTTGTTCCTTTGTACTCAATATGGCACATACATTCTTATGTTGTTTATACAATGCAATCAATTGATCTACTAGTAGAGCCGAATTACCGACTCCACTTTCTACAAAAAAAAGAATATTCATAAGATCAAATATATTTATTTACATCTCTATTATCTAATACATAAATAAAAACAGCTAAATACGAAAGTACTAGAGGACTCGTATACGCATGTCCACCATAGAAAGCATGACCAATAAAACAAAAAAAAGCTATTATACACCAATAATCTAGTACATTATGCCATTTAATAAAACTTCGTATACTAGCTATCAATCTTTTTATAGGAAATAATAAAATTGGAATAGAAAAAAAGAGTCCAAATTGTCCTATTAAATCTAGAGGATCAACTTCTGCTGATTTCGGATCTCCCAAATATAAATGATGTTGATTTTCTATTAAATAAAGATTTCCTTTACCAAAACACCAATCAAAAATATTAAAATTGGTAATTGTTTTAATTGATGCATCTATCAAATATCCCCTTCCTGAAGCCTCTAAAAAGATTGCACCAATATTTTCGTATTTTTTCGAGAGATAAGAATCTTCTTGAATAACGGATATAACTTTAACTAGTGCATAATTAAATATAACTAAAACTAAAAGCAAAGTTATTAACTTTACCTTATAGGAACTTTTATAATCCTCAAATTTAACAAACAAGATACTTAAAGCAAAAAAAAGTAATATAAAGGCTGTCCCCAAATAGCAAGCTATACTACCAACAAAACAAGAACCAATAGACATTATTATTAATGCGATAAAGTAAAATACATCTCCCGTTTTTTGGAATGAATAGCATGCTAAAATATTCAGTAAAAGTATAGTTAATCCAACATCATTCATTGCTACAAAAAAACCTTTTGTGCCAAAAGTGTTTTCTGTATAAGCAGCATAGCCCGCACCTGTTATAAAACAATAAATTAGAACAATCGCTGCCAGTACTCCATATAAAACAGCAGCTTTAACAACTGTCTCACGATCTGAAAAATAACGACTCTTTAGTATAATACTTAAAACAAAATAGAAGTTCATTATTTTAATTAATGTCATGAAAACACCATTGGAATAAGCACCTATAAGAATATGATATATTAATAAAGCAATACTTGATAAAATTAATATTTTAATATAATTTGAATATTTAGTACGAAATAGATAGATGGCTGAAAATAAAATAATCATTCCACGATAAAGAATACCTATAAGGCTCTCACCTGTACCATCCGTACCTCTCAGATAGCCATTAATTATATCAATAACTACAGGGAAAGATAACAATAGAAAGGGAAAAACTTTTTTTAATTTAAGAACCAACATATGCTATAAAAAGAACTCAGAGGTATCTTTTTTCAACTTTTCGACAGAAGATAGTAGTTCTATTTCATTATTTACATTTAATGAAATATCTGCAAAAATAGATTTACCTAATCTCATATTATTTTTTATGACATCAATATCAATTTCACCTTGATCATTAAAAATTTCTTTTGAATGACAATTTAAAGTATGTGCATAAGATTTCAATTTATTCACAACAAACTTTTCATCTCCTAACCATGAATGATGATAACCTTTTATCCCTTCCAAACATTTCACCTCATTTAATAAATTAGATTGTTCTCCCATTTTTCTTAAATAATCGGAATCATTATAAAAGCGCTTTCTCAAATATTTCCCTTTTACTATAAAAATTCGATAGGAATAATAAGCTGGACCACTCCAATTAGAGCAAAACAAATTAAAATAAAACATCGTGAAATGAATTTTAATAGTGATTATACCATACTGATTAACTGCATCAATTATCTCATTGGCATATTTACTATCTATAATCTCATCTATATCAGATAAAATTAATATATCATCATCTTTATAGTTACTATTCCAAAGAGAAAAATTACGAGATACACCATCATTATACCAAGCTGTATCTCTTACCATCTTATTCATCCACCGACTAATTGGATGAATAAAAAAATGAGGAATAAATTTACGTGGTTTTTCATATAACCTTGAAGCATCCATTTGATGATAATGCACTTTCTCACAATCATTTTGAAACATATAGTCATGACTTGTATATTTGAATGATTTATCAAATTCAGTAATATGAATTTCATCAACCCACTTACTTGCTTCTGCGATATTTATATCTGCCACCAAGTTTTCATTATAGAATGGACAGCATAAAATAATTTTATTCATGAAAACGAATACTTTAGTTTAATATTTTCCTATAAACACATAAACATTACTTCACTACAATAGAAGTAATTTAAACATTACAGTTCTTCCTTATTTAGTGAACACGAATTTTCTATATTCTTCCTATTATTGATTATTTTCCTTAAATCCCAATACGCCAAAACAATAAACAATCCCCACATAAATATTAGATTTAAAATCATTAGTTCAATCCCATACTGCTGAACTAGCCACGGTATTACTATAAGAACGTAAACAAACATAATAGAATATCCATAAATGATTGTATTCAACTTATTTGTTGCATTTTGTAATAATGAAACATTATCAAAAACAATTCTTATTGAAAACAAGATTCCGACTAATATAAACATAGAAACATTCGACTTAAACTCATTCCCAGCAATAAATTTCATAAAAAAATCCCCTAAAACAGAAACAATAATTACGACAAAAGAAAAAAAAGTAATTGTAATACATACAGACTTTTTTAGCAAACTCCAACACCAATCATAATTACGTTTTTGAAAAGCAGAAGCAAGTTCACTCCATAGTGGATTAAATGCACTCTGATATATACCACCAAAAAATGAAAAGATTTTCTGCACTACATTTATATTAGCGGCTACCCCCAACCCTACCATAGAGCCTGCATAAATAGTTAACACATTCTGTAGAAAGCTACTAAAAAGCTGTATACTTAAAAATTTAACACCTATAGTTAACATTTCTCTTATCTTATGATAACAATCCCACCAATTAAAAGAATAAGTAAACCATTTCCGCTTATAAATAAAGTAGAGTGTACCCAATAATGAAATCAATAAATTAGATGTAAAATAAGCAACAGCAACAGATGTAATATGAATTTTGTTAATAGACAAACATAAAACAATCATAAATGCAACAATTGATCTCACCGAATTTACTATAGAATATAGTTTTGATTCCCCAAATGAAAAAAATAAAGGAATCCCCATACCAAATGGTATATTGAAAAGAAAGATAAACTGTATTATCAGAAATATAGCTCTTCCTTGTTGCCTCAAAGATTCATTATCCGTTTTAAATAAATGTTCAAATGGAATATAACTTGATATGAATAATAAAATAATAGACAATAAGATGGCCAAACACATAAAAAAAATCAAAGCTGAATAGAAGTACTGTTTAGAAACAGCAAGACCTTTAGAACCATTCAAGACTTCTCGACTTATTATATTTCGCAAAACATTAACAATACCAAAATCACCTGTTACAATTACAGCAGCAATAGATGTAATACTTGCCCAAAGTCCAAATTCTTCTTGTTTATAAAAATTCAACAAAACAAATATAAGCAGAAACTGTAAAACACTACCAATAATGGAAGATGCCACTACCCAAGAAACACCTTTAAATAAATTATTATATCTACTATACATGAAAAATGTAAATATCTTATTCGAACGCATTTTTTAAGTTCTCCTTTCTACTTTTTTGCCTAATAGTAGGACTTCAAGCTATAAACCCTCTCCTATTCACTAATTTATAACACAATATTCAATCGCCAAGCTATTTTCTGAATGACTTTATCTTTTATTGAATACTGCATAGGAGAAACTATTTCATTACAACGTTCTTTTTTATAAGAAGAAAATTGTTCCATATTCTCTATAATATTCGATATAATACAAAACATATTATAGTTATTCAGAACTAAATTTCTTGATTCAATAATTGAATTTACAGAATTCTCATATTTTGAAGATAAAAGAATCGCTTTCAATTGATGAACAGCTACTTTAAAATTATTTATATCAATAGTATCCATTGAATCATTTGAAAAATATTCATTTATATTCGTACATCCATAATAAATAGGATAACATCCTGCTAAGAAACAGTCTGCTAATTTCTCCGTCCAATAATTAGGATATGAACAATTTTCTATTACGATAGAATATTTATAACGTGAGAGAATATCCCATTTATCGGATATTGATTTATAGCCATTCCCATATACATCTACTAAATTTGGATACTCTTTCAAAATACGTTCCACAAAACGCACCCTATCTCGGTGTCCTTTTGTAAATGTTTTATTGGAAGTTATTAAACAAATCTTATTTAAACGAGAATGTAGATTTCCATTTTTCTGAAAATCAACATAAGTTAAGTATTTATTGCTATTACATTGGTGTGTATTTTTACCCAAATGACATCCAACCATCCAAGGTAATAATGGAATAGATAATTTCACCGAATCATTACCTACTTTCTTTTGATGACAACCATATACCCGCCCAAACTGTTTTAGAAATTTGCCATTATAAGTTTTCACATAAGGGGGCTCTCCTAAAAAAATGATTCTTTTGGTCTTAGAAAGAGTGGTTTGGATTTTCTCCTTTAAACTATCAATTACAACAATATAGTCATAATCATCCACTTCCGAAAAAACAAATTCACAATTTCCCCACACCGTTTTAGCAGGATTCGGAAATTGTCTTTGCACTGGAATATAAAAAAGACTAGGAATATAAACTTTTATCATTTTGTATACAACTTCAACAAACGTAAAATATATTTAGGAAAAAAATTAAAAAGAGAGTATTTATAAAATAAACACATAGCGAAAAAGTAAATTTGGGTAAAACGTAGCGAATTAGCTGATACAGCGTTCGTTACGCTTTGTTTTTCTATGGGACAGAGCCAACGAAATACCACCTCGAAGCCAAACAGCGCAGAAGTTCAGTTACCACCTCATTACCCCCGTAACGGGTGTGAATTTCTTGCTAAATGGTTCTGTTTCTGCGATTTGCGTAATTTTGCATAGCAGTCGGTAACTCACTAATAACTAATTTTGTAACCAAAAAAAGGAGTGAGTTATGCGTAGTACATTCAAGGTATTATTTTACGTGAAGAAAGGCAGCGAGAAGCCGAACGGCAACCTGCCTTTAATGTGCCGTATCACGGTGGACGGCGAGATTAAACAGTTCAGTTGCAAGATGGACGTTCCCCCACGGCTGTGGGACGTGAAGAACAACCGTGCTTCGGGCAAGAGCGTCGAAGCGCAGAGAATCAACCTTGCGGTAGATAAAATCCGTGTGGAAGTAAACCGCCGCTATCAAGAGTTAATGCAGACGGACGGTTATGTTACCGCCGCCAAACTCAAAGACGCCTATCTCGGTATCGGCGTCAAGCAGGAAACTTTGCTGAAGCTGTTCGAGCAGCACAACGCCGAGTTCGAGAAGAAAGTCGGGCACAGCAGGGCGCAGGGTACATTTACCCGTTATCGGACGGTCTGCAACCATATTCGGGAGTTCCTGCCCCATACCTACAAGCGTGAGGATATTCCATTAAAGGAACTCAACCTCACGTTCATCAACGACTTCGAGTATTTTCTGCGCACGGAGAAGAAATGCCGCACCAATACCGTGTGGGGCTACATGATTGTGTTGAAACACATCGTTTCCATAGCGAGGAACGACGGGCGTTTGCCCTTTAATCCCTTTGCGGGATATATCAACTCTCCCGAAAGCGTGGACAGGGGCTACCTCACCCAAACGGAGATACAGACGCTCATGAACGCACCGATGAAGAACGCCACCCACGAGCTTGTACGGGACTTGTTCGTCTTTTCTGTTTTCACGGGTTTGGCGTATTCGGACGTGAAGAACCTCACCGCCGACCGCCTGCAAACATTCTTCGACGGCAACCTGTGGATAATCACCCGAAGAAAGAAGACCAACACCGAATCGAACATCCGCCTTTTGGACGTTCCCAAGCGTATCATCGAGAAGTACAAGGGGCTGGCAAGGGACGGTCATGTTTTCCCCGTTCCGAACAACGGCAGTTGTAACAAGATACTCAAAGATATAGGCAGACAATGCGGCTTCAAGGTACGCTTGACCTACCATGTCGCACGCCACACGAACGCCACGACCGTACTTCTGTCGCACGGCGTACCCATCGAAACGGTGAGCCGCCTTTTGGGGCACACGAACATAAAGACCACCCAAATTTACGCCAAAATCACCGCCCAGAAGATAAGCCAAGACATGGAAACCTTGTCGCACAAGTTGGAAGATATGGAGAAGAATATCTGCCGAGCCATCTAATTAAGAACAGAATACCGATGAAAGAAGAAAGGAACATTATCACGATGGACGGGCAGGGCAATATCTCCCTGCCGAGCGATATAGGCGCAACCGCCATGACCGAGCGGGAAATCTGCGAACTGTTCGGGGTTATCGCCCCGACGGTTAGGGCAGGGATAAAGGCACTCTCTGCAAAAGCGGAGTTTTATCTATATATGACATAAAGCACATTATCCGCCTATCGGACAAATACAGCGCGGAGGTTTACAACCTCGAAACGATAGCCGCCCTCGCTTTCCGTGTCGAATCGTTCGGGGCGGCGAAAGTCCGCAGGGCATTATTAGAGAGGATTATACACGGGCGAAAAGAGAAAACGACGGTATTCGTGTCGGTTGTTTCGGACGGCAAGCCCAACAGCCGTTGGAAAGCATGATGATATACCAACATACCAACATGCAAACGTACCAGCATACCAGCATGCAAACATGCAAACCTATCACTATGGTGATATATATTGCAGGGTCTATTTCTCTTTTCAGAGGAAAGCGGAGCAATCGTTTTCGTTTACAAAGGCAAAGCAAGCACGGGGCTTTACGTCGGCTAAAAGGTCAGGCGGCTGCGCCGTTTCCCAATAAATCTTCCTCTCGCTTCGCTGCGAGCGTATTTATCGGGAAAACCTTGTATCCGACCGCCCCGTGCAAAAGAGCCTTTGAAAACGGAAACGACCGCCCCGCCACCCACCGACCGAAAGGAAAAAAATAAGGTGGGGTTACGGGCAAGCAGGCGGCAGGGACAGCCATAGCCGAAAGGCAGACGGGCAGGCAGACGGCACGCCGCAGGGTATTTACGGAGAAAATACCGTAGCTTATTAGGGAATTTTCCGAGCCGCAATACTACGTATCGCTGAAAATTCCCCAATAAGGCAAGGGGTAAGCCCCTCTGCACACCCCATCGGGGACGGCATTTGCCGCCCCGAAGATACGAAAAATCATTGTTTCACAAGTCAAGGAAGAAAGGAAAAATATATGGGTTTCGTAGTTTTACACATGGAAAAGGCGCACGGCAGCGACAGCGGAACGACCGCACATATCGAGCGTTTCATCATACCGAAGAACGCCGACCCCACACGCACGCACGCAAACCGCAGGCTTATCGAATACCCCGACGGGATAAAAGACCGTTCGGCGGCTATACAGCAGAGATTAGAAGAAGCGGGGCTGACACGCAAAATCGGAAGCAACCAAGTACGGGCAATCCGCATCAACGTATCGGGAACGCACGAGGACATGAAGCGGATAGAGGAAGAGGGGCGTTTGGACGAGTGGTGCGCCGACAATCTGAAATACTTCGCCGACACGTTCGGAAAGGAGAACATCGTGGCGGCTCACCTGCACAGGGACGAGGAAACGCCGCACATACACGTTACACTCGTCCCCATCGTCAAGGGAGAGCGCAAGCGCAGGAAAAGGGAGGAACAGACGAAGAAGCGATACCGCAAGAAGCCGACCGACACCGTGAGGCTGTGCGCAGACGATATTATGACACGGCTGAAATTGAAGTCCTACCAAGATACCTATGCCGTGGCGATGGCGAAATACGGGCTGCAAAGGGGCATAGACGGCTCGAAAGCTCGCCACAAGTCCACGCAGCAGTATTATCGGGATATACAGAAACTCTCCGACGACCTCAAAGCGGAAGTGGTGGATTTGCAGCAGCAGAAAGAAACGGCACAGGAGGAACTAAGACGGGCGAAAAAAGAAATACAGACCGAGAAGCTGAAAGGGGCGGCAACCACCGCAGCCGCCAACATCGCCGAGAGCGTCGGTTCTCTTTTCGGCAGTAACAAGGTCAAGACGCTGGAAAGGGAGAACACCGCCCTGCATAAGGAGGTAGCCGACCACGAGGAAACCATCGAAGCCCTGCAAGATAGGATACAGACCATGCAGGCAGACCACAGCAGGGAGATACGGGAAATGCAGCAAAAGCACGGCAGGGAGATAGCCGACAAGGACACAAGGCACAAGCAGGAAATATCGTTTCTGAAAACGGTAATCGCAAGGGCGGCAGCATGGTTTCCCTATTTCCGTGAAATGCTCCGTATCGAAAACCTCTGCCGCCTTGTCGGGTTCGATGAAAGGCAGACCGCAACGCTCGTCAAGGGAAAGCCGTTGGAGTATGCAGGGGAACTCTACTCGGAGGAACACGGACGGAAATTCACGACCGAAAGGGCAGGTTTCCAAGTGCTGAAAGACCCCACGGACGGGACTAAATTGGTTCTTGCCATCGACCGAAAGCCCATTGCCGAGTGGTTCAAGGAACAGTTCGAGAAGTTAAGGCAGAACATACGCCGACCTATACAACCGCAAAGGAAAGGCAAGGGATTCAAGCTATAAATGTTAAATCCTGCCCGATTTGCCGAAAAAAGTGCGGTACGCTGTTCGTGGTGTACTGCACTTTTTTTATATTTGTTCGCAAGGTGATATACTTGAAGAAAATAACAGCCGATTTCGCTGTTAGCACAATGTTATGCGGCAGCTTAAAAGACGACACCAAACCAGAAAAATCATCTTGACAACCACCCGACTTTGAACTACGAAGGATGAAATTTTTCAGGGACAACTTCCAGCATTTCCAAAAAACAGTTTACCCATTGACTTGGAGACAAACAAACAATTTGAGCATTAAGGTTTAAACCGAATTTTTCCGAAATTGACCTGACCTGACTTTTCCTGAAAATCGACTTTAAAGCTGTTTTTACAGATAAATCAGGTTTCTCTAACAGACAGGAAATAAATGCTAAGTATTTGGCTTTAAACTTAAAATCAAAAAATAACTGTTTTCTTTTAATGTTTAACAGGGCTGATTTGACAGTTGGCGGTGGAAAGAAACTTTCAGGACCTACCTCATAGACAAGTTTCAAATCAAAAAAAGTATGATAGAAAACGGTATATGGATTGTAAAGCTTCCTCGAAAATAACTTTTGTGTAGGTTCTAACTGAAGGACAATGGAACCTCCCAGAAAATTTCCAAGACTCTCAAACATCAGGATTTTGAAAATATCGGAAGTAATGCCATAAGGAATATTTGACACCACTTTGAAAGGAAATTTCGGAACTGCAAAATTCCTAAAATCACAACCGACAACTTGAACATTTCGGGCATCAGAAAATAATTTTCGTAAATGTTCAACCAAAGCTGTGTCGTTTTCAATAGCAACAACATTGTTGGCGATTTTTAATAAATGAACAGTAAGAAACCCCTTGCCTGCCCCAATATCTAAAACCGTATCCTGATTACTTATATTTGCTTGTCTTATTGCATCTTTTATTAGCACTTTATCAATAGTAAAGTGCTGACCCGTAAAACGAACGGGCAATTTCTTTTTTGTCATTAGTAACTTCTTACAGGTGAATACTTGACTGCAAATTTAGTAACTTTGCATGAAAAATTAACGAGAAAGAAGAGAAAATGAAAACCGACCGCATAACATCACCTATACGCAAGCAGGGGTTTCGTGCTTCGTAGGACAGTTAAGTGGTAAATTTAAAGTTCAGTTCTTCGTAGGAAGTTCAGTGGTTAAAATCCCTGCCTGCGTATAGCTGAGAACCGTTATCAACCTCGAAAAGCAAAAATACAATGAATAGAATATTAACACTATACCTCTTTTTGCTATTGTGTGGCACGGCTTCCGCACAACAAATAGTAAAATGGGACGATTTACAGACTATAACGGATAACGCACGGCGCACGGTCTATTATGAAAAAGGCAGTAAACAGCCGTTGCAGGGAGAATATCGCATTATACGAGGGCTTGACGAGGAGCGTGTTAAACTTTCCGACGGCATAATAAACGGTGATTATCTCCGCTATCGTGATGGGGTACTGCGTGAATCGGGCATATATGCCAAAGGAAAGCGCAACGGCATATTCACGGAGTATTACCAAGATGGCGTTACTCCCCGAAAAGAAACACCCATGCAGCAAGGCAAGATAGACGGAACTGTAAAGACCTATTTTCGTAACGGCAAAATAGAAATCGAAAAGGAGTATAGGCAGAGTGTGGAGAGCGGACGGGAACGCCGCTTTGACAGCAAGACGGGTGAGCAGATTTTTGAATCTCATTATATAGACGGCAAAAAAGAGGGTGAGGAATGGGAAATATTCGAGGATGGGCGCACGCTTCGCAGCAGGACTACACGACACTACCGTAACGGAAAACTTGACGGCTTTTATCGTGTGGAATCGACACGGGACGGAAAACCCTATATAACCATCGAGGGGCAATACACCGACGGCGAGAAATCGGGACGTTGGAAACAGTACAACGCCACCGATGACACAACCCATGAATGGGATGAATGATTTTCTTTTTTCGCAAGTTGATTTTATAAAATTGCCACCGAAAGTTCGTACTTTCGGAAAAAGATGTTATATTTGCAAATGAAAGAGTTATTTGACAGCATAGCAACGCAAAACGCTGAAATTCGCACAGTTGCTAAATCGTTACTTCTATTTCTCAAATAATTCGCTAAAAGTTTATTTCTCAATCGGTTAAGTCAAACCGAGAAAAATCTAAAATAAAAAAAGTGCTTTTTTCCTATATGGAATATCTCCGGTCTTCAATTGCAAATCACGCAAATAATTATAAATATTGAAAATCCTCATGTTTAACAATATGCTCTTGTCTTCTACTTGAGTTGATAAGAATTTTATTAAAGACAAATATTGAAAAAACTCATGATGTTGACTATCCTGACTTGAAGATATAAAATAATACATATAACATTGAGGCAAATATACCACCCCTCCTTTATTTGCAATTGTAGAAATAAAGGAGCAATCACAATATTTCCCCCCTCTCAGCCAATCCATTTTACTTCCAATAATTTTTGATTTCCTATACATAAAGGAAGGGAATGGAGCAGTATTACCCATAGCGTATTGTTTTACAACACTCTCACTATCCTCCATTATTTGTATATTTTTAGAGATAAACATTTTCTTCTTTGTATTCTTCCCATTAATATTAAAATATGCGTTGCACCCCACTGCACTGAATGAATCATGAGTCGATAAATATTCATATAGTACACTCACCATATTAGGCAACATCTCATCATCATCATGAAATAACATAAAATATTCATGGGTATTAGTTGCTAATATATAATTTAAATGAGCATTAGCTGATGAACATTCTTTTCCTCTTCTTATATAATTTATTCTTGCATCGCTTCTTATGAGGTCTTTTAATAATTCAGTAGTAGTATCATTATCCGAATTATCGGATACAACTATCTTTAAATTAGAAAAATCTTGTTTTCTAACAGAATTTAAAGATCGTAATATATCATTTGGTCTATTGTGCGTTAGAATATACACACAAACATCTTTATTCATACTATAATTGAAAGCTTATAAATATTTCCCACTCAAATTCAATTATTTCCACTGCTACATTATTTTTCATCACAGTAAATCACTATTTATCCAACAAAGAAGGCTATTTTCACACTACTGATTACAACTAAATACACAATTCTTAAAATAACCGTAATCCTGCTTTCTCTCTTAAATAATCTTGTGAACCTGATATTGAATAGAATTTATCATCTATTGCTATCCGTTTTATTCTAGGATATATAGGAAGTACACCATAAGCATATAAATCACTAATCTGTTCAATAATTGCAGACCCAATACCACAACTTTTTTGATGTTCTTCCAAAACGATTATTTCAGAATACTGCTCTGCTATTTCTTTTATTTGTTTTACATTTAAAGGCTTTACAAAAGGTACGCTATAAATATCTGATTTAATATTTTCAACAATCATATATTTTACTGCATAATCTAATATAGAACCACTAGCAAGCAGAACTTTTTTTTCACTATTAATCTTTATTGGAAGAAGATCTCCTATTTGCAAATTCGTTATATTTTCCTTATGAACAATTGCTTCACCCGCTTTCCCAAGTCTCAGATACATCGGTCCATTATAGTTTGCAGAAATCGTAGTTACCGATTCTGCTTCAACAGGGTCGCAAGGAGAACATATAACCATATTAGGAATTGTTCGCATCATACCAAGCTCTTCAGTCGCATGATGTGAAGCACCGAGCGAACCATAGGCATAACCTGCACCAACCGATACAATTTTTACACTTAAACTGTGATATGCTACATCATAACGAATCTGCTCCATACAA